>SKZG01000450.1 GCA_007127495.1 Planctomycetales bacterium | reverse complement strand
TTCTTATGTGCCCAGCTCGTTTTGAGGAGGCGCCGCGCTTCCAACCGCGATGGTTCCGGTTCATCCGCCGGAACCATGGCGTTTCCTAGGATGAAGCAACTTGCCGCATCCATGAGGCAGATGCAATTGAACGAGCCATCCTGCTCTGTATCAATTGGTTCGTCGTTCAGCCGGAAGGCGATCCACGCTTCGTTGAATTCAAACTGGTTCGGATGCAGCACAGTTCACTCCTATGTGACGCGGAACGATTGGCCTAACCGGACGCTTGAGGCCGTGTCCGCGCGGCCTTAAGCGGTACGGTTCAGGGCTTGCTTTGGGATTCTTTCTTTCTCAACCATCGCATCCTATTGGGCATGAGCACACCCCACTCATGCATCCGGCACTCGACAAGGAAAACATCTCCCAGGGATTCGATAACGAGGGTTGGTTTGTTGCTTCCTTCAAGTCGGGAGTATTTGTCGGGCAGTGCTGCCTCGAGCAGTGCCCTGCGTCCGTATTGCTGCACGTCCATCTGCCGAGACAGCGCGGCCGCCTTGGCGGTTTGCGCGACGCGCTTGGGTTGCCAACCGAACACAAGGAGGAATTCCTTAAGCTGCGGGACAGAGAGAGCGGAAAGATCGAACTCCTGATGAGTGGTGCCTGAAGGAATATCCGCGGTCTTGAACGAGGGGAGATCGGCAAGGCGCTTCTCGGTCTCTTGGGAAATTACGTCCGTGTGGTTGCTGAAGACGGACGCCGCCGCCTTGAGTATTTCATGTTCCATCATGTGGGGCGGGGTGTCGGTTGCGTCGGACAGGGCAATGATCTTGTCGGCAAACTGGATTTCCAGATCGGCCATTGAGGGCTGATCCTTACCCCAGGCAAGACCGGTTGTGGCTATGAGTGCTAGTAGGATTGTTTTCTTCATTTTCCTATCCTGAACGTCCGGAGTCAGGCGTTTCATATGGACCGCAGGGAAACCATGAAAACAGCCTGAACGCCGTTGTTCTCCGTTTCTTGTCTTTTCAGGAATCCATCTGTTGCCGGACGGGGGCACAACTTGGCCGTGCTAATTCGTTACGCCCGCCAGTTCCATAAGAACCCCCGAGCCAACGCCAATTCTGGCTCGTAACCTGCTGCCAGTCAAGACCGTGCCATCCTATCGCGATTTCGCCGCGCGCGTGGTCTATCTGGTCCGCCTATCGCGTCAAACCCTGCGTCCAGTCCCCCGCCTGGCGGAGGGTGGCCATCTGTCGCAGGGATGTTGTCTGGTCGGTGCCGACCGCATAACGCGCCGCAACCGCGGCCATGATCGGTTCGTAATCTGCTAGGCGTTGCCGAAGGGCATGCCGAAGCGCCACCTTGAGGGAAGCAGAAAGTAGCTGCGCCCCCTTTTCAATTCCCGCGACTCCCCATCGGGATCAACTCAGTAAACCACCGGATCGCTGCCCTGTGCGGTAGCAGCCCGTCTACGCTTCACACCGGACAGCGATTGCTTTGGCGCCTTTCTTGCCGGTGCTTCGACGAAATACGACGCGCACACCTTGGTCTACCTTTGGCCGGTCGGCGGCGCGGACGTCGCTTACGTGGAACCACAGCTCTTTCGCCTCGCCTTCGGGCAAAATGAAGCCGTATTGCTTGTCGGCGAAGAACCGCACAACTTCACCCCATGAATCCCCGCCGGCGAGCCTTCGCGTTGTCGACGGTGCGGTCAGTGCTTTTGCGCCAAGCAACTCCGGTCCCCGCACGGTGAGGGGCTCTCCGGAACGTGTCAATGGGTTTGAGACAACTGCGATACGAAATTAGTGTCGGGTTGTAGTTGTAGCATACGGGGTTACGGCCCATCGGCCGGAGGGTTAATCCAGACTTCACCCGGCTCGGATCGTCCACTCATACGTCAAGTAGCGAACCCACATCTTGAGGCGCACGGCGAACGTGCCGACGTGGCCAAGTACGTGGCGGTCGAGTTGGCCTGCCGCCTGACGGGCCATAGCGGTCGCGCGGTGGGGGCTCACTACGGCGGGATCAGTGTTGCGGCGGTGAGCACGATCCGCCGCAAACTTCGCGAGGGGAACTACGACCTCGCTTCGGCCGTCAACCATTTGGCGAACGCCATCGTGAAGGCCGGACCAAACAAAACTGGCTCTTCCGCTTCTAAGTGCAGACAGTCCCTATCTTAGGGACGGCACACGGCGTGTGCCTACTACAATGAAGCGGCCTGCACTTAGAAACGGAAGAGCCACAAAACTTAATATTTAAAGCCTGACCCTGATCTTCCGCTGATCTTCCACCCAGAAAAAACGCCTCTGCGTCGACGCGTGGTAAGGATTGCGCCGACCACACGCTGCTCAGAGGGCGTCTTTTTGCCTAAGTCCCTGCGCCCCAACGCTTTACGTTGCCCCGGATCACCTTGCGCGGCCGCATAGTCGAACACTCGAAAAACGCTTGGTGCGTTCGACGAAACGCCCGTGTTCCACTTTCCCGCCCTGTCTTAGCGGGGATGATTTGCGGCAAGTAGGGTGGTTCAAGGTCGTGTATAGACGTCAGGGACGGCCCACAATTGTCAGGCAGGCCCGCATCTGCTAAGCTAGCGGGCTTGTCAACCGTTCACGGTTGTTGGAAGGGAAATTCGCTGCACAACGGACGGAAAGCGAATCATTCGCAATTAGAATACTGGAGCATTGGGAGCCATCTATGTCGCATGAAGTAACGTTGATTTTGGGCGACGGCGTTGGGCCGGAACTGGCCGACGCCGCGCGCCGTTGCGTGGACGCAACCGGGGTCGATATCCGCTGGGACGAGCAAGAGGCCGGGGTCGACGTCATGGAACGCACCGGAACGCCGTTGCCCGACGCACTGATGGACAGCATCCGCCGAACTCGCTGTGCCCTGAAGGCCCCCATCACGACGCCCGTCGGCACCGGCTTCCGCAGCGTCAACGTGCATTTGCGACAGGCGTTCGGGTTGTTTGCTTGCATACGGCCTTGCAAACACTATGCCGGAGTGCGCACGTTCTTCAGCAAACACCATGTCGACCTGGTGATCGTGCGTGAAAACACCGAAGACCTGTACGCCGGGGTCGAATTCGAGGCCGGCCAGCCGGCGACCGCCGAACTCATCGAACACGTCAATCGGCTTGCGGCCGAGCGAAAAGTTCAAACCGGGTCTGACGAGACGGGCATATCCATCAAGCCGATCAGCGTTTCCGGCACCAAACGCATTGTGCGATGCGCCTTCGAGTATGCCCGCGACAACGGCCGGCGCAAGGTGACCGCGGTTCATAAGGCCAACATCATGAAGTACACTGACGGCCTGTTCCTGCACACGGCTCGTGAGGTTGCCGAGGAATACAGCCACCTGGACATCGAGTTCGAGGACCGTATTGTCGACAACATGTGCATGCAGCTTGTGCAAAAGCCGGAACAGTACGACGTCGTCGTCTTGACCAACCTGTACGGCGACATCGTCAGCGACCTGGCGGCGGGGCTGGTTGGCGGGCTGGGGGTGGCGCCGGGGATGAACGTGGGCGAGTTCGGGGCGATTTTCGAGGCCACCCACGGCAGCGCTCCGAAGTACAAAGGTCAGAACAAAGTCAATCCGACCGCGCTGATCCTTTCCGGCATGCTCATGCTGCGCCACCTGGGTGAAAACGAAGCGGCCGGCCGCCTGGAGCAAGCCGTGGCCGCCGTCATCGGGGAAGGAGCCGACGTGACCTACGATATGAAACCCCATCGCGACGATCCGACC
>SKZG01000175.1 GCA_007127495.1 Planctomycetales bacterium | reverse complement strand
TGATTCTTTTCAGTCCGCCCGCCGTTCTTTGCCATCACGGTAACAGTCCCCTTTCCATGGCTCTTTCGTTTCTAGGTGCAGGCCGCTTCATTGTAGTAGGCACACGCCGTGTGCCGTCCCTGAAACCAAGGCTGTGTGCACGTAGAAACGGAAGAGCCCTTTCCATGCAACCCATACCCTAATTCAACGGCGTCCATGGGTTCTGGACGGCGGGAAGCACGTGGGGATTGCGACGGGCGCGGTCGACCTCGGCAGGCGGCTTCGCATACTCCCGCGGCCGACCGCCTTCGACTGCCGGCCCGGGTTCGTTTTCGGGATAGGGATCGAATGCCTCCGCTCGGGCTTGCTGGTATCGTTCCGGCCCGGGGTAGCCGATATTCGGCAAAGCCAAGCTATGGCACCCAGGCACAAGCCCCACCAGGAGCCAACACGCGGCGATACGTCCATTCATAATCAATGCTCCTCGCAAACTTTGGCTCTTCCGTTTTTAGGTGCAGACCGCGTAATGTAGTAGGCACACGCCGCTGTGCCGTCCCGAAAACAAAGGGTGACTGCACCTAGAAACGGAAGAGCCCAAACTCTGCTTCCCTCAACGGCGCGGTTTCGCAGGGATTATAGGCATCCGACACGGTCCGGAGAACCCCAAACGTACGAACACTCCTAAAAATAAACTGGATAACCTGCGTGGATTACGATAAATGGGATTCGAGCAATACCGCTGTTCCGTCGGGAATCATGGCTACCTGCCCCACAGAAGCCGGCAGTAGGGCCGTCGAGCCGGCGGTCAGCGCCTCTCCCGACGGGTCGCCTTCCATTTGGATGGAGCCTTCGACAACGGTGACAATATGGCACTGACTGTCGCTCCCAATACGCTGCGGACGGTCAAGTCGCCATCGGCGGAGCACGAAATGTTCACACTCGACCAGAATCTCTTGTCCGGTCGATTGGCCTGGGCGGGGTCTTTGGGGCGCGATTGGACCACGATCGAAGACGATCACTTCAAGCGCCTGCTCCACGTGCAACGGTCGAGGATTGCCGTCGGGCCCGGGGCGGTTCCAGTCGAACAAGCGGAAGGTCGTATCGCTCGACTGTTGAATCTCGGCCACGAGAAGTCCCGCGCCTAAGGCATGGACCGTGCCGGACGGCAGAAATACACAATCGCCGACGGCGGGCTCAAAACGGTGAAGTTTCTCCTCGCAAGTGCCCGAGAGAACCGCTCGTTCGAGGTCCGAACGGTCCACGCCCGGACGCAGCCCGGCGTAAATCAAACTGCCCGGCTCGGCGGCCACGACCACCCACGCCTCCGTTTTGCCCGAATCGGGCTGCGTTTGCCGAGCCGCTTGTTCATCGTTGGGATGCACTTGGAGGGACAGGTTTTTTCGGGCGTCGAGGAACTTCACCAGCAGAGGAAACTGCTGCTTCGGATGATGGACTCCAAGGAGTTCTTGCCCGCGTTCGCGCACCAATTCGCCCAACGTGGCCCTGGCCAATGGGCCGAATTGAACCATGCTTTGGTCCTCATGGCGATCGACCACTTCCCAGCTTTCGGCGTAGTCGTTTCCCGGCCCCAGGGGTTTTCCCAGCAAGGAACCGAGTCGGCGGCCCCCCCACATGTAGCGGCGCAGGACCGGGCGAAAACGGAACGGATACAATTCATGCACGATTTATTTCCCTCGCTTGTTTACATTCGTTGCCAACCCACCCATAGGGTGTTATGATTGAGTGTTTGTCCTGCCGCCGCAGCGGCTTCTCGCCCGATCCCAAGCGTTGCCATGCCCCGCTCGCCTAGCGAAGACCTTTTTGCCGATACAACGATGACCTTCGGGGAGCACCTCGAAGAACTCCGAAGTTGCCTTTTTCGGGCTCTGGCGGGCTTGGTGTTGGGGTTCCTCGTGGGGTTGTTCGTCGGCGGCGAAGTGGTGGCATTTATTCAGCGGCCGCTGAAGCGGGCATTGTCCGTCTATCGCGAAGAGCAGGCCGTCCGCATGTTCAGCCAACTCCAGGCCGAGGGAAAACTTCCGCCCGGCGAAATCCAACGCTTCCATAATCTGGTCCTTGAGGACCAGCTCCTGGCTTCCGAGGTCTTCTTGGATCCGTTGGAAATTCTTCAACAGGCTCAGAAGTTGCGTCCCGATTTGCCGATCATCGACGGCCCGCCGGAAGCAGCTTCCGAGACAGACGATCCTGCCGCTCGCGGCGTCGCCGCGGCGACGCCGGACGATGCCGCCGCAGCGGCCCCCATCCGCCGCGACGACATGGTGCGCTTGTTCCTCTGGCGGCCGACCGAGGATGAGGTGCGGGTGACCAGTCTTAGCGCGCACGAACCGTTTAGCATTTACCTCAAAGCCGCCTTCGTGACGGGCGCCCTGCTGGCCAGCCCCTGGGTCTTCTACCAGATATGGTCCTTTGTGGCGGCCGGGCTGTATCCACATGAGAAGAGCTACGTTCATGTGTTCTTGCCGTTCAGCCTTGCCTTGTTCCTCGGCGGTGCCGCGCTCGCCTTCTTTTTCGTCTTTGAACCCGTGCTCAATTTCCTCTTCATGTTCAACGCGTGGCTGGGCATCGAGCAGGATATTCGCATTAGCGAATGGCTGGGCTTTGTCTTGATTCTGCCGCTGGGCTTCGGCATTGCGTTCCAGTTGCCGCTCGTGATGCTGTTCCTGGAGCGGATCGGCATTTTCGACGTCGAGGCCTACGTCACGAAATGGCGGCTCGCCATCCTGGTGATCGCCGTCATCAGCATGTTTCTCACCCCGGCCGATCCCTACAGCATGTTGCTGATGGCCGGCCCGCTTTCCGTACTGTACTTCGGCGGCATCCTTCTGTGCCATTACCTGCCAAAAGCGAAGAGCCCCTTCGATGAACTCGACACGTAGCGGGGCAATTCACGGGCGGTTCAGATGGCTTCGCCGCCCCGTTCGCCGGTGCGAATGCGAATGCAATCTTCCAGCGGCATGACAAAAATCTTCCCGTCGCCTATTTCCCCCTTCTCGCCCGTGCGTCCGCCTCGAATAATGGCGTCGATCGTGGGCTGGAGAAACTCCTCATTGACGGCGATCATCAGTTGCACCTTGCGGAGCAAATTCACGGTGAATTCATGCCCACGATACACCTCGGTTTGGCCTCGTTGCCGGCCGAATCCTTGAACGTCCATGACCGTGAGCCGAAACACCTCCACTTCCGCCAAGGCCGCCTTCACGGCCTCCAGGCGATTCGGCTGGATAATCGCGATAATCAGCTTCATGTTTCGTGTCCTCCGTGGGGCCTTCCGTTTCAAATGGCTGCCCGTATCATAGCAGACCTTGGCGGGAAACACCAGAGGGCGCGGGCAGCCCATGAAGGTATCGGACGGCCACCGAACGCTTTGGGACCGCGTCAAACTTCCGTGGGAGTGTCTCGATATCCATCGGAGAAAGCGGCCGTAGCTGCCCGAAATCCCGCCTGGGTATCCAGCAATAGTCGCGACCTTCGGAGGCAGGCCCTGCTATCACACACTTCTTGGAATTGGTACAAATGGTACAGGGCTGCAAGCTTCAGGCTCGCAGCCCTGCACTGGTTTATGGATTTCCGTCGGCGTTCCACAGCCTTCCACGGACTCGCAGCGTGTACTACCTACCTACCCTGCAGAGGAAAGGGGTAGCCTGCGGTGAACGGTTAACGACGTCCCTTACCGGGTGATTCCGAAGTTGAACGCAACGCCCATCAGGCCAAGATCGTCTCGGTGGGTCGTGCCTGGTATTTG
>SKZG01000202.1 GCA_007127495.1 Planctomycetales bacterium | reverse complement strand
GGGCTCGCTCATTCCCGACGCAAACCGTCATGCGCGAGTTCTGCCACGGGCCGTCGATCTGTTCTTGGAACGAAAGAAGGGTCTCGCCCGACGGCATCTGCCGCAGGTAGGGAGCGCCGCCGTACATGGCAGCCAGCGGCGGTTCGGCCAGCGCAAACCAGCGCCGCGGACTGCCGCCGGTGACGATGCCCGACCGCCAAGCGTCGTCCAACGCAGTGAACAGAATGGCCGGCTTGAGGGGGCCTCCCCACCCATTATCCTCGATTGCTACAACAATGCCACCGCCGTCGCGCAGAACCAGCGGGGATGGCATGCCGTCGCGATGCCCTCTTCGAAACCCGATCGTTTCAGGCCCGCCCCACGTGCGGCCGCCGTCAGTGGACCGAAGAAGCGAGATCTCCTGCTCGCCCGACTTCGGATACGGAGCCTCGTTGGCGAAGTAAACGTGGATTTCGCCGTCCGGCAGCTCGATAGCCGCGGGTTCCCAGCAGCCCGTGTTCCGGTCGTGTCCGGCCGTGAACAGGATCTCTGGGGCGCCCCAGGTTCGGCCGCTGTCGTGGCTACGGTAGAGCCGGATGTCGAAACGCGGCGCGCCGCCGGAAGGCGAAGGCATTCGACGGCGCTGCTCGCGCATGGCCCTGGAGGGACGCGCGTTGGCCAGCAGAAACACCGTGCCGTCGCGCAGCACCAGGAGTTCGGCATTGGTCAAAGGGCCATCGTCCCACGAATCCACCCTCTGCGTCGGAAGCCACTCGCCCCCTTCCTTGGAAACACGACGGACACACAGGTCGCCGTCTCGGCTGAAGGCACACAACTCATCACCGCAGGGCAGGCCGATCATGCGCCCGTATCTGGCATCCGGCTCGATGAGGGTCAGGCTGGACGGCTCCCATCGGAGTTCCGGGCCTGCCGCAACCACAACGAACGTACCGGCCAAAACCAACATGGTTCCCATCATGATTCTTGCCTCCAACCTGATCGAAGCCCGAAATCCTACCAGAAGATCACGTACAGCACAAGGAAGACTTGGCGTCAGACCGGGATTAGGGATTAGGGACTCGTGTTGCAGGCTTGGGCCGGGAGGGATAGAATCGGAGCATGGCAGAACCGTTGGGCAAAGGCTCGAAAGGCGCCTCGCTAGTCCCTAATCCCGGTCTGACCCCTGTTTCCCCGTTACCAGAAGATGAAACGAAAAAGAAGAATGATGAAAACGTTGTCAGCAATACTGGGTGTGGGTATGCTTGCGCTGTCGTCGGCAGATGCGGCCGTCAGTGGCCGCTATGTCCGTATCGAGGCCCCGGCGTCCGCACGCATGGGCATTCATGAGATCGAGGTGATGAGCGGCGGGGCTAACATCGCGCTCAAAAACCGGGAGATCAAATTCGCCGGGGTCGGACATCGCGGCGGCAATATCAACGACCGAAATCGCGGCTGGGCCGTTATCGACGGCGTCGCCGACTTCGACTCGAGGAGCCCTGAATTCAGCAATGAGGGCTATTGTGTGAACCCCTGGGTTGAAATGGATTTCGGCGACGAAGTCCAAATCGAACAGGTGACAGTCAAATCCGCGCTTAGGCCAGTTTACGCCGACCGGGCCATCCGTCTCATAACCATACTGGACAAAGATCGTCGGGTTCTGTTTTCGGCCACCTGGGATATTCGCCGCCCTCCGTTCAACCGAGGGATGGCAACCTTCGACATGGCTTCCCCGCAAGGTCAGCTCGTGGGACGTGTCGTGCCGGTCGGCGCCGGGGCATGGGCACCTTTGGGCGACATCCTCGAAATACAACCCTCCGCCGCGCTTCCGGGGCTGGAAGAACGTAATGCCCGCTTCGTGGAACGCCATTCACCGACAGCCATCAAACAACTGTCTCGCGATTTTTTCGCCCGTATGGACTTGACCAAGCCGGAACTGGCCGGAGTCAAGGAGAAGTATGACGCGGGCGAACATCAGGCCGCCTTGGATGCCTATCGCGACCATTTCCTGCGGAAGATACAAACCGTTGCCTTCATTGACGAAGGCGGCCAGCCGCTCGACGCGGCTTCTTCCCCCTACCCGGCGGCGGCGGAGGATCTGCGGCGGGGGATCGCGGTCAGTTTCGAGCGCTTCGACGTCTCGGCCCAGGCCTTCACACCCGGCACCATCGACTGGGCCAACACCGGGCGCTTGGTCGGCAGCATTCAAATGCCCCTGCTCCTCGCCTATGCCGAAACGGGCGATCCACGCTATCTCGAGCAATGGGCGGCCATCAGCGACGATTGGGGCATGAATCTTGTCCCGACGCTTGATCAGGTCGCCCGAGGGGGAGGGAGTCCGCGCAATTATTTCGTCAAGGACCCACTGCAATGGTTCAACCGCTTTGCCAACAATTTGGCGACCGCGGCTGCGGAGCGCCCGGATCTGGCCGAGAAACTACCCGGCGCCACCCTGGCCCGCCTGCTCATCCCGGTGCTGGAAGAATATCCGCCCGCCTATTGGTGGGTCTGCCGCCGCACCGTCTTCAATCATACCTTCAACGCCATGAACGCCGCGACCGTCAGCGCCCGCGTGCTCGACGATTTCCATGCGGGCCAGCGGCTCGACATGGAAAACCGCCAGCATTGGGAACGCGTCTGGAGCATGATGATGACCCGCGACGGCTCGATGCAGGAAATCAGCGACGAAGGACATCTGTTCATGCAATGGCGCATGGCCGCGTTCGGCGACTGGATGAAGCGCAGCCAAGTGCCTTGGTTGACCCCGGATTTCCTGGCCGAATTCGAAACCGGCTGGCGGCAGACCGCCACCTATCCGTTGCGGCACCTGTCGCCGGACGGCTTCGGCCATCGTCTGGGCAGTCGCGACTACGATTATTTCAACCGCCTCTGGTGGCTGATCGAGCCACAGGCCGGCGTGCTGGAACTGGGGGCCAGCGACATGCTCGACAACACCCACATCGTCCGCGAACCGGAATTCGAGGGCATCATGCAAGCCGTCTTTGGCGCCGCGCATGATCGTGAGTCTCTTACACCGACCCGCCAGGAGTATTATGATCGGCTGACCGGTTTCTACGGCACCGACTACACCCCGCCCCGAACCGTCAGCGACTGGATGCCCTACGCCGGGCTCTGGTACCTGCGGCGGAGCTGGGCGCCGGACGCCACCTACGTCCACATGCTCTGTCAGCCCAAGGGACACCCTAGTGCCAATGGCTCGGCCTGGAACACCGAAGTGCATTATTTCGACTACGGCGCGCCGCTGTTGGCCCTGAGCCCGGTCTGGATCAACGGACAGCCGCCGTTTAACGAGGCGGGAACCCAGACATACAAGCCCGGCAGCAAGACCGAAGCGCTGACCACCGCCAGCGAGTTCCCCATTCCCGCCCGCTGGCATACTTCGGAACTGTTGGACTATGCCGAGTCGTTTTATGAAGGCACCTATCAAACCCATCGCGAATCGCGAGGCGCTGGTCATGCTCAGGCCGCCCCGGCGCTGGGCGAGTCGCCGGTAAAAGACGCCCGGGCCGACCGGCGCGTGGTGCTGTTCCGTCCGGCCCGCCTGCTGATCGTCACCGATGCCGTGCGCGCCCCTGCCAGCGACGCGCTGCGGCACTATGAAATCCGGCAACGCTTCGCCACTCCCAATCAGACCGGCAATGAGAGGCCGGCGGCCGGCACCTTCCATGGCGACGCTCGCGCGCTGACGCTGGTGAACAAAGACGCGCCGGGGGTTGCGCTCCGCCGTTTCACCACTGCCGATCTTTCCT
>SKZG01000557.1 GCA_007127495.1 Planctomycetales bacterium | reverse complement strand
GAGAAGAAGGTTTCCAGCCCTTGGCTGTCGGGCAAGCTGAGATCGAGCAGGACCACGTCGAACCGCCGCCGGGCGCACAACTCGAGCGCCGCCGAAAGGAGTTCCACGTGAACCAGGTCGTACGGCCCGTCCCACCGGTCCGACAACAGGTTCCGCATGACCCAAACGTCGTCCGGGTCGTCTTCGACAAGCAGGATGCGTACGTGGTTGGATTCCATGTCAGTCGTATCCGGGTGGTTGAACGAGTTCGAGCCAGTAGGCGGTAAGGATACGGACCGTTTCGACGAGCGATCGGAAGGTCGTCGGTTTGGTCACGAACGAATTGACGCCCGCCTCATACGCATAGTGGATATCCTCGGCAGCCGTCGACGTGGTCAGCACGACGACGGGAATGCACCGCCACGCCGGTTCCGATTTCAACTGTTTCAGCGACTCGCGGCCGTTTTTGCGGGGCATCTGGAGGTCCAGCAGGATCAAATCGGGGCGCGGAGCCGCTCCGCGACCGGCGAACGGGCCGCGGCGCTCGAGATACTCGAACAGCTCCTCGCCGTCTCGGGCAAACCGCAGGTCGTGCGGCGCTTGAATATCGCTCAGCGCATCGCGGACGAGCATGCGGTCGTCGGCGTCGTCGTCGACCATCAGGATCGTTCGAGTTCGAGGATCGGATGCCATCAGGTCACTCGGCCTTCTTGCGGTGGACCGCTGGAAGGACCACCTCGAAGGTGGTCCCTTTTCCCGGCGCGCTGCTCGCGCGGATGGTTCCGCCATGGCGCTCGGCAATCTTGCGGCAGATGGCCAGCCCCACGCCCGTCCCTTCGTAGACATCGCGGGCATGCAGTCGCTGAAACACGTCGAAGATGCGTTCGTTGTGCTTTTCGTCGAAACCGATGCCGTTGTCTTCGACGTAGAGGAGGCACTTCTCCTCCGCAACAGAGGCCGCGGTGCGCCGCCCCTCGCGCCGGTTCAGGAATCGGCCGTGGACCTTCACAAGCGGCGGCTCCTCGGCGCGGTGGAACTTCAGCGCGTTGCCGATCAGGTTCTGGAACAGTTGTTGCATTTGCAGCGGGTCGGCCTGAATGGTCGGCAGTTTGCCCAACTCCACGCGCCCCTCGACCTGCTCGATTTGGACTTCCAGATCGGCAACGACCTCTCGGGCAATGGCATCCAGGTCGACGGGCTCGAACTGCTGCCCCCGAGTGGTCACCCGCGAAAGGGTCAGCAACCCGTCAATGAGCCGTTGCATGCGCCCGGCCGCGTCCTGCATTCTGGCGATGCAGTGCCGGCCGGTTTCATCGAGCGCATCGCCGCATTTCAACTCGAGCCGATCCCCGAAGGTGCGTATCTTTCTAAGCGGTTCCTGCAAGTCGTGCGACGCCACGTAGGCGAACTGCGCGAGTTCGCGGTTGGACCGTTCCAGTTCCGCGGCGTAGCGTACCTGCTGCTGCTCCGCTTTCTTCCTTTGGCTGATATCGCGGATGAAGAACGTCATGACCGGAGCGCCGCGCTCTTCGCTGATGGTCATGGCCATTTCCGCGGGAAAGGTGTCGCCGCTTTTGCGTATGGCGGTCACTTCGGTCCGCCGGCCCAGCATGGACCCTTCTCCCACGTCCAGGTACCGGTCGATCCGGTTCTGCTGTCCTTCGCTTTTTGCGGGTGGAAAGAGCACGTCGGAAGGTTTTGTGCCCAACACGTCCTCGCGCAGGTGGCCGAAGGTTTGCTCAGCGGCCCTGTTGAACTCGGTGATGACACCCTGGTGATTGATCGTGATGATCGGGTCGAGCGACGACTCCAGGATGGCGTTCTTGCGTGCCTGGACCTCGTCCAGCTCTTCCTCCAGCCGTGCAGGGCGGGTGTCGGCGCGATGGACAATGGCTAAACATGCCGATTTACCCCCGTGCGCCCGCTTGAGGAAATACACCGTCGAACGCACGGCGAGCGTCTGACCGGTTTGCGCGTTGCGAAGCTGGCTGGCGCCCTCCCACACCCCGCGTTCGCGCACGGCGGGAACGGCCACGTCGCGCAATTCTCGCCAGGAGGCGTCGGTATAAAACCCGTGCAGGGCAGTGGGTTCCAGGAGCGCGTCGTCGGCGAGGCCGACCATCTGTCGCCCCGCCCGATTGAGGTAGAAGGGCCGCCCTTGCATGCTCGCAAAGCAGATCATCGCCGCGGTTTCTTCGACGAAGGCGGCAAAATCCTCGGCGACGGGCTGGTCGGCCGTCGCGCCGATCGTCCGCGGGGCGAAATAGGCTCGGCGGAGCCAGTCGACCGCTCCGGCCAGCGTCTCCAGCGCGCCCAGCATGGAACGCTTCTGTTGCACCGAACGAACCACCGCCAGTCGCACGGCCCATTCCAGCCAATTCAGGGCGGTCAACACTTCCGTCTTCGGCGCCGCATCGGCCGCCAGTTCCGCGCGGAGCCCCTTCGCCCACTGAACGGCGGGCAGGTCGTTGTTCTGTACGCAACAGTCCTTCAGTGCCGCAAACAGCGCGTCGGCCTGTCCCAACTCGCTTTTCGAGAGGACGGGGCAAATCCCCTGCGCAAGCTTCTCACGCAACGTCTCGCAGATCGGCGCTTGCTGCATGCCCAATAGAACCAATAGGTCGCTCATCGACAAACCTCTCGCGTGCATACGCACGGCGCCGTCCTCATGGCGTCGCGCGGTTGACGATTCGGTGAAATGCCCCTATGCGCCAGGAAAGGCCGGCAAGGAGAAAGATCCATATTTTCGGCTCTTCCGTTTCTAGGTGCAGGCCACGCTAATGTAGTAGGCACACGCCGTGTGCCGTCCTTGAAACCAAGGCTGTCTGCACCTAGAAACGGAAGAGCCATATTTTCGACCATCAGTGACTCTCAAGCCCATTATGGCATAATTCCGGATTAGGTCAACGAGGCGGCGCCCTATGGATCGGAGTTGCCTCGTGAAATCGTCAGCTCTTCCGTAGCCAAGCGCCAGCCGTCGAGGTGACGCACACTGAAACGATCGCCGTCGCGAAGGTTTTCGGTTTTCCAGATCAGAATCTGTGAGTGACCAACCGCGGCAGCCGAGACCTCGTCGAGCAATTCGGTTTGCCGTTCAGCCCCGATGCGGCGGAACGCCAAGCGACCCGAACTGAGCGGTCGATACCTGAAAATGACCCGATCAGGGTCGGTTGGGTCGGGCCGAAGGGTTATTTCCGGCGCAAGCGTCGCGTAGTTCATGACGCGATGCAGCGAGTGCGTCACCCAGCTCAGCACACCGAACGTAACGATGGCGACGACGGCCGTGGTCAACGCGGCACGCCGCCTCTGCCCGTAACGCAATCGCCGACTCAGGTCCTCGGCCTCGACGCGAAGGCAAATGGCCTCCGCAGGAACCGCGTCGGTTGACGCGGCGAACTCGGCAGGGTCGGCTGTGTCCGACTTCGCGACCTGGGGCGGGGCGGGCATGGGCGGTTCAGGAACGTCCCTCTCAACAGGCCTCAATTGATGCAGCCAGTGCATCACCCGCGCAATGGCCGCCCATGAGGCAGCCCCCGTGAGGTCCGCCGGGGCAATGGACGGTTCGCTCCGCCCATAGGCGCTACCGGCTGAATTCCCATGTAACGCCGAACCGGGGCTTGCATGATCGGGCGAGGCGGCCGGCGGCTTGGGGGCCGACCGCACAGGCAACTCGCCCCGGGCCACACCCGGCAGAGGCGGCGACGGCAGGGGCATCTCCCCGCCGCGCGAACCCGGCGCCGGCGGCCCGTGCCGGGGCGGCTCGCCCG
>SKZG01000358.1 GCA_007127495.1 Planctomycetales bacterium | reverse complement strand
CCTATTGGGGGGAGGGGGGGGCGATAGCGCGCGGCGGCCCGAATGGCTGCCGCCCACAGGTGAGACGTTCGAGTTGCCGCCGATGCGGTGTCATGGCGCCACGCCCTTGCTTGTTCACCGGATCGTGGTCCGGCGCCGCATTGGCGCCGAAACCGGCCCGGTCACCATACATGTTAATCCGTCGCTCGGGGGAAGTCAAAACAAAACCTCGCAGTTACCACGCCGACGTAAAGCCTGTGCCCCGGCACTGCCGTCCATTATAATCCAACGACAAGCGGTTGGTCGTGCAAAATCTTTCATTGAACAAAATTGCACACGCATCTGGTTCTTTCGGGGGAGTTGGTGGCAGTCGCGTTGTGCGTCAACCGTTTCGCCCGCGGCCGCCGCACCTCAGTGCGACTCACCCCTCTGGGGCCCATCGCCTCAACGCCGAGCGCGCCCTGTGACCGAGCGCCGTCCCTGCATACCCCAATTTTACCCGCGGCCGCCCGGGCGTCTTGCAAATACGTTCACTGAAAAACATTACACACGGGGCTGGATTTCACGCTGCCACGTGAGCCACTATCAGCCGCCACGCGCTAGCGTCCGGTTTTCGTCGGGCCGTTGGCGCAGAGCAGATTCACAAATCGGCGGGGAGCTGCTTTCCCATCTGTTCCCGATACCGGCGCGGGCTGGTGCCGTGCGACGCTCGAAACAGGTTGGAAAAGTACTGCCCGGAACCGAAACCGCAGGCCAGCGCCACCTCGGTCACGTTCAGGTCGGGCCGGTCGGCGAGCATCTGTTCGGCCGCCTTCATCCGGCAGTGGGTCAGGTACTGCCCGGGCGCCATGTTGACCAATTCCTTGGTGCAGTGCGTGAACCGCGTCACCCCCAGCCGGCATTGCCTAGCCATCCGCTCGATCGTCCATTCCGCGGCCAACTGGTCGGTGTTCGCCCGTAGCGATCGCCAGAAAAGCTGCACGGTCCGCTGGGTGCTGGTGAGTGAGCGGTCCAGCGTTACGGGACACGATCGGAACATTTCGAGCAGTTGCAGGAACAGTTCGTTGAGGAACACGGCCAGCCGCGAAACGCTGCTACCGCAGTCGTCGCTCTCGACGGCTTGGCCGATTTTCCGAAAACAGTGCGCAACCTCCGCCGTCGCCGGCCAGACCGGGTTCTCGTTCTGGCGCAGAATGTCAGTCAGTTCCTCGCGGTCGGGCCTGGCCAGCACGAGCCAGGCGGGCCAATGCCACGGCTGGTGCGGCCGGCGGACGTTCACGTCGAGGATCAGGAAGTGCAGCCGGCTGGCGGCCACGTGGGGGTCGCCCACCCGGTGCGCCTGCCAGGGGCGCGTGATGGTCAGGTCGCCGGCGTGCAGCGGGAACGCCGTCCCATCGACGCCGAAAGCCAGTTGCCCGCTTTCGACGTATGTCAATTCGACGCCTTCATTGTGGTGCCAGTCGAGGCCCCAGGTTTGGCCAGCGGCGTCGTCCCAAAACCCGACCATCTTCACGCCCGGCAGCGCGCCCCGCGGCAGCGGGCGGCCGGGATAGTGGCCGTGCATCAGTGCCTCCAGCCGTACGTGGCCGGCGGCGGCGGCTTCGATGATCGGCCGGCAGGTGTCGGCCTGGTAGGTTCGATCTGCGTCGTGGTAAATGGGGCGCCGCATGTTGGGCTGCTTGTGTGAAGCCGTAATCGTCCACGGGGCGGGGCAGTCAGCTTTGTCCGCTGCATGCGAGCGGGACCGTCCCACGATCGCGGCGGAAACGGTGGCTCATTGGGAAATCGCCCTTTGTACCGCGAAGATTGGGACAGTCCCCCCTGTGAACGCTACGAGAAAACCGGGCAACGGGTGAATGCCATCTTTCAGTATGGCCGAGCACGGGGCGAGATGTCAAGTGCGGGTCCTCTGAGTTGTCCTGAGCAGTCAGGTGAACGTGCGGCATCCGGCAATACACCCGGACCACGCCCTCTTCCCGGCAAGGGCCGGCCGTCTTCCTTCCATGACCGGCCGGTGGTAGAATAGTGAAGGTGAGGATTGATGTTCGGTCCAATCCGGAGTGGCACTGGTGGACGACGGAGGTGGTGAATGAAAGTGCAGGTTCTCAGGGGCTCGAAACAGCAGATTGCTGAAGCGGGCGCGGAGATGCCCGGCGAGGTGCGCGAAGCGGTGGTCTTCGTGGAAGGGCCGTCGGACCCCGCCCTGGCCGCGCCGGAGCAGGACATTTTCGCGGAAATGGAGCCGTTCATGGCCAAGGCCGGCAACGCGGAATATTCACGTGACGCGCTCTATTCCAGGCAGGAGGGAGAATGATCCTGCTGGATACGAATGTCCTGGGCCGCATGACCGACTCGGCTGACCCTCACTGCCCGGTGGCTCGACGAGCAGTTCACGTCGTGGCAAGAGCGGAACGACTGATCGTCGTACCACAGAATCTGTACGAGTTCTGGGCAGTCGCCACTCGAAAGCGCGGCATACCGCCCGCAGGACAGAACGGCCTGGGAATGACTCCGGAGCAAGCCAGCCAATGGCTGCGATTCTTCCACCGCCGCTTCGTCTTTCTTCCCGATCGCGAGGAATTGTTTGACCACTGGCACGCGCTGGTCCGCTCCGGCGGGATCAAGGGCGTTCGCTCGCATGACGCACGTCTTGTCGCCGCCATGCAGACTTTCGGGATTACGCGACTACTCACCTTCAATCTGGCCGACTTCAAGGAATTCGGGATCACGGTTCTGGATCCTGCGACTGTGTGACCGGCGCTGAAACCGGGCAGCCAAACGGGACGACACACTCGGGAACCTTGAACGTGTACGTAACGCTCATCGTGTCGGCCGGAACCGTGCTACACCTGTTCCCCGCGCTCGAGCAGGTAGTCGCGCGACGTGCGCAACGCCTCGGTCATGGCGTCGGGTTCGGGCTCGCCGTGCATGAAGGGGTTGACATACCAACCGTATTTTACCTTCTTCAAGGCGGCCAGCCAGGGGGTGAAGTCGGTCGGCCCGATGCCCGGAAGCTGCGCCGTGCCCGGCTGGGCCTGCCAAGCGTAGAAGAACAGCAGCCGCTCGCCGCAAATGGCAATGGCCTCCTCCACCGAGGCGCGGATCCGCTGCAAGTGGTACGGCGCCAGTGCGATACCCAGCCGGGGGTGGTCGGCAAAGTCCATGAACGCCTTGAGCGAATCGAGGCTGTTCATCAACTGCCCGCTGTGGTTTTCGATGGCCAGATGCACGTTGTGCTTCTCGGCCAGTTCCAACTCGGGCTTGAGCGCTTCAACAAACTCCTTCATGCGGGCGGTCATTTCCTCGGGCGGATGGCGGCGCGTGTTGCCCCGCACGGCCACGCCGCCGCCCATCGCGCCGATGAAGTCGGCGTATTTCGGGAACCCGCCGCGGTACACCGAGTACGCATACGGCTTGAGTTTGGTCCGCTCGAGCAGCGCCTTGAGGCCATCGGGGCCCAGGCGGTCCTTGGCTTCGTCGAGGTGGGGGCAGCCGGCGTGCGGCGACCAGATATCGATCGCCTCGAAGCCCAGCGCCGCGATCCGCTCGCACGCCTCTTCGATCGGCAGGCTCATGTAGTGGATCGACGAGGTCGAGAGGCGCATTTGCCACGGTTCGGACGGGGCGGCCCACGCTCGGGCGCCGGCCGCGCACGCTACGGTTGTGACGGCCGATTGCGCGAGAAACCGCCTGCGGGAAACGGCGGCACTGTGATTCTTGATATTGTCATTCTGTACGAAATTCATGTGAGTCTCTTGGATAGGTTGCAACTGGATGGGTT
>SKZG01000303.1 GCA_007127495.1 Planctomycetales bacterium | reverse complement strand
GATCGGGGCGCAGCGTACCTCGACCTCGCCGACGAGGCCTATTGCATCGGCCCTGCCCGCGCAGCCGAAAGCTACCTGAAAATCGACCGGGTCATCAGTGCCGCGGAAGTGGGCAACGTGCAGGCGATTCATCCCGGCTATGGGTTCCTCTCGGAGAACGCGCACTTTGCCGACGTGTGCCGCAGTTGCCACATCGAGTTCATCGGCCCCTCCTCGGAGTCGATGGCCATGCTCGGCGACAAGAACGCCGCGCGCCGCCTGGCCAAGGAATCGGGCGTGCCCACCGTGCCCGGAAGCGAAGGGCTCATCGAGAGCGAAGGCCAGGCGGTCAAGCTCGCGCACGAGATCGGCTTTCCCGTGCTTGTGAAGGCGTCGGCCGGGGGCGGCGGCAAGGGCATGCGGGTGGCGGTGAACGATCTGGCCCTGCGGTCGGCCATCCAGCAGGCGCAAACCGAGGCGCAGGCCGCGTTCGGCAATCCCGACATCTACCTGGAAAAGTACATCGAGCATCCCCGGCACGTCGAGGTCCAGGTCATTGCCGACACCCATGGCAACGCCGTTCACCTCTGGGAGCGCGATTGCACCATGCAGCGGCGCCATCAGAAGCTCATCGAAGAGAGCCCCGCGCCGAACCTGAACCAGGACACGCGCAACGCCATGTGCAACGCGGCCGTCCAACTCATCCGGGCCGCGAACTACCACAACGCGGCAACGGTCGAGTTCGTCGTCGACCGCCAAGGCAACTTCTATTTCATTGAAGTGAACGCTCGCATCCAGGTGGAGCATCCGGTGACCGAGTTCGTTACCGGTTTGGACCTGATCAAAGCGCAAATTCGGGTCGCCTCCGGCGAGCCGCTGCCGCCGGAATTCGCCCAGGACCGAATCGAACAGCGCGGCACGGCCATCGAATGTCGCATCAACGCGGAAGACCCGTCGAAGAACTTCCGCTCGAGCCCGGGCATGATTTCCCGGATGATCGTCCCGGGCGGGTTCGGCGTCCGGTTCGATTCCCACACGCACGCCGGCTACTTGGTGTCGCCGCACTACGACTCGATGATCGGAAAGCTCATCGTCCACCAACCCACCCGCGACGAAGCAATTGCCTGCATGCGGCGGGCGCTCGACGAGTTGACCATCGAGGGCATTCAGACCACGAAGCCGATTTTGCGCGAAATCATCGACCATGCCGCCTTTGTCGAGTCGCGAATCGACACCACCTTTATCGAACGGACATGGCTGTAACGCCACGAACAAGAGACTTGGAGGAGTTTATGAGTACGACGCTGTCACGCCCCCCCCAAATGGAGTCGAACATCCGCCGCGTCGGCATCCTGTTTGCCGGCGGTCCCGCGCCCGCAGCCAACGCCGTCATCTCGACCGCGGCCTGTTCCTTTCTGCGGAATAACATCGAGGTGATGGGCATCCTGCATGGTTACTCGGGCCTGGTGAAGTTCGGGCCGGAGTACGCGTTGCGCGAAGGCCGCGACTTTTTGCAGATCGACCACACCTTCCTGAAGCGCACCCGCAACAAGCCCGGCATCATGATCGGCACGGCGCGCACCAACCCGGGCAAGCAAATTTCCGACCCCGACCATCTTCGCGACGCGGAGCGGAGCGCGCAGCTTCGCACGGTGTACGACGCCTTGCGTTCCTTGCAAATCGACGCGCTGATCTCCATCGGCGGCGACGACACCCTGAAGACCGCGAACAAGTTCCGCCTGTTCCAAGACACGTTGCCCGAAGGGTCCGTGCGGATCCCCGTCGTCCACCTGCCCAAGACGATCGACAACGACTACATGGGCATCGACTTCACGTTCGGGTATTTCACCGCGGTCGAGTTCCTCGCCGAGGAGATTCGGAACCTTCTGGCCGACTCGGAGGCCAACCGCAGCTACTTCATTGCCGAAACGATGGGCCGCAGCGCGGGCTGGCTGTCGTACGGCGCGGCCATCGCCGGCGAGGCCAGCCTGGTCATCAGCGTGGAAGACATTACCGGCAAGTTCGAATCGAGCGAGGAGGTGACCGACCGGACCACCGGCAAGACGACCATCCGCCGCGTGATGGACTTCCAGGAGGTCATCAACCGGATCGTGGCGACCATCCGGGTGCGTGAAGAGGCCGAAGGCAAGGGGTACGGCGTGATCTGTTTGGCCGAGGGGCTCGCGGAGCTTCTGCCGCACAAGCACATCGAGGGCGTGCCGCGCGACGAGCACGGCCATATTGCCATCTCGCAATTGAACCTCAGCCGCCTGTTCTCACAGCGCGTGGCCGAGGAGTACCAGCGGCAAACCGGCCGGCAGAAGAAGATCACCGGACTGCAGCTCGGGTACGAGAGCCGCTGCGCCCGCCCCCAGGCGTTCGACGTCATGCTCGGCAGCCAGTTGGGAGTCGGCGCGTATCGGGCGCTGGTGGAAAAGCGGCTGGACGGCGTCATGGTTTCCATCTCCGGCCAGTTGGATCTGAACTACGTGCCCTTCAGCCAGTTGGTCGATCCCGAAACCCTGGTCACCGTCGTCCGCTACATCGAGCCCGGAAGCGACTTCCACCGCCTGGCACGCTTCCTCGAGACGTACGTCAACGACTGACCCCGGGCCGGCGCCTGAGCAGCGCGTCAGTCCACGTGGAACACCTCTTCCATGCCGGCCCACCACTCGCCTTCCGCGCAGCTTTCCAGCGGGGCCTGGCAGGGCATGCAGTGGCTCCACCACTGCTGTGTTGTCGGGTCGGCCGCCATCTTGGCGGAATCGGCGGCGAAATCGGCGCCATGGTACTCGAAGTAGCTGAACAGGTAATGCCGGCCGTCGTCGAACCGGCGCAAAAAAATCGAGTAGTTGCGAATGTTGCACCGCTCGATCATCGCCAGCACGTCGGGCCAAACCGCCGCGTGAAGGCGCTTGTACTCCTCGACCTTGTCGGACCGCAGCCCGATCACCATGCCATATCGTTCCATGGTCGTTTCCTCCAGTGGTTTGTCAAACGGGTTCGTCAAACTCGCCGAGTTGCAGCGGGTACTTCCCGTACTCGCGCACGAGCTTGACGATCGTGTCGTAAGTCTTCCCCGCAACCTGCGAGCTGACGGAATGGTCCGATTGGAAGATCATTCCGCCTCCTTTGGCCGCATTGAGTTTGCGCAGCACTTCGCGGCGCACCTTCTCCGGATTGCCGTCCTCCCAGACGGTCACGTCGTTGTTCCCACAGAACGCCAGCTTGTGGCCGTACTGCCGGCGAAGCGCCACGGCGTCCATGCCCGCCTTGACCTCGAGCGGATTGTACGCATCGAGGCCCATTTCGATGAAATCGGGCAAGATCGCCCGCACGTTCCCGCAACCATGATAGATGACCGGCACACCGTACTCGTGGCAGCAGCGGATCATCTCGGCAACGCACGGCTTGAAATACTTCCGCCAGTAGTCGGGCGAGAAGAGCATGCCGGCCTTGTAGGCCACGTCGCCCCAGATGACGAACCCGTCGAGCAACCCCTCGGCCGCCTTCAGTGCCGCCTTCGCGCACGCGACGTAGAACGCCCCGACTCGCAGAACTTGCTCGCCGAATCGTTCGGGATGCTCGCCAATCCACTGGAACAAGTTCATTTGGCCGATCAGCCGGGTGAGGCATTCTGAAGCCTCGATCATGCTGCCGTGGACGGGAAAGTTGTCCCGGAGCGATCGGACCGAGTCGATCCAGGGGGGCAGATTCCGGGTGAACCCGTCGCCCACACCGGCAATCTGGTTGTCGCCGCCGGAGAAGAACCGCCGCGGGTCGCGGGGATCGTCGAACGT
>SKZG01000439.1 GCA_007127495.1 Planctomycetales bacterium | reverse complement strand
CGCTTCGCTTCCCGGGCCTCGTCCTTCGACAGGCTCAGCCGCTCGGCGATGACCCGCGGCTTGACCGGCTGGTAGCGCGGCCGGGTGACGAATTCCAGAATGCGGCGTTCGAGTTCAAGAGCGTCCATGGCGGGTTCCCTTATAAAGTTTGCGGCCCAAAGTGGGCTGATAGGTGGTCCAAGGGCTGTCGGTGTTCGGATCGGCCTTGAGGACCAGCTCAAAAGCATTGATCTTGGAATCCAGCAGGTCGAGGCAATGCAGTGCGAGGGCTTCCAGCGTCATGGGCACTTTGGGACTGCCGTATTCGACCTCACCGTGGTGGCTCAGCAGCATGTGCTTCAGTTGCAGCACGGTCTCCGCCGGGATGGGTTCGCCGGCCAGCCGTTCGGCGTCGGCCACCTTCTCGTTGAGCATTTCGACCGCCAGGATCATGTGCCCGAGAAGTTGGCCTTCGTCGGTGTACTCCAGGCCGGTCTGGAAGCCCAATTCCTGCGTCTTGCCCACGTCGTGCAGCATAGCCCCGACGAGCAGCAAGTCGCGGTTCACCTGCGGGTAGCAGGGCGCGATGCGTTCGGCCGCCTCCATCATGCTCACGGTATGCTCCAGCAATCCGCCGTGGTAGGAATGATGATGTTTCGTGCCGGCCGGCGCCATGGTGAACTGGGCCACAAAATCGTCGTCCAGCAGGAAGCACTCGGCCAGGGTTTTCAGGTGCGGGTCGCAAACGCCGCGAATCAACTCCTTCAGCCGCGCGAGCAGCTCGTTGGCGTCGACGGCCGGCTGGGGCTCGAAGTCGGCCGGGTCGATGCCTTCGGGCGCGATCGGCTCGATCCGTTTGGCAATCATCTGCAACGCGCCCTGAAACAACTGGGTGCTGCCTTGCACGCGCACGTAATCGCCGTCGTTGAACGACTGGTACATCGCTTCGTCGGCATTCCAAAGCCGCGCGCTGAGGGAACCGGTCCGGTCGGACAGTTCCACTTGCAGGTACAGGTTGCCGTTCCGGTTCGGCCGCAATTGCTTGCCCGACGCGACGAACACCTCGTCGACGGCTTCTTGTTGCCCCAACTCTTTGATGAACTTACGCGGCATGGAACGCTCTTTCTCTGGCACCGTGCTTCTCAGATAAGGAATGGGACGATTCAAGTCAAGCCGCTCATTGTATGGCGTTCGGGCGCCCCGCACAAGGGGCTGCCGCGCCGGAGCGCCGCCGTCAACGGCATTCGTAGGGTCCGGTGGGGCGCATTACAAATCGTCGAGTCCGGTGAACGCGGTGACCAGCGATCGCAGCTTGCGCCGGAGGACGGCGTAGCTGAAGAACCGCTTGCCCAGCTCGTAATTCTGCTCGACCATTTCGTTGCGGTAGTCAGCGTCGTTGATGACGCGCTGCACCTGCTCGACCACCCGGCGCGTGAGGAATCCGTCCATTGCAATCACCTGAAATCCCTTGGGCTCGATGTCGGTAATGAAGATCGAGTATCGGTTGACCAGGACGGGCTTGCGGTAATAGAACGCTTCGATCAGCGCGTTGCCGAAGCCTTCGTAGAGGCTGGGGTAGGAGATCAAGTCAGCGTGGACATACGCCTCGGCCAGCGCGCTGACAGAGGCGCCGTTCGCGCCGGCCTCGGCCGGCAGCACCTGGCCGTGGACGAACTTGATGTCCACACCCGACTGGTGGGCCAGCTCCAGCAGCGCGTCGTGATATTCCAGCCCCTCATCGCCCGACTCGTGCGAGACAACCAGCTTGCACTTGGGATTGCGTAGTTGAGCCACCAGCGCGATGGCGTGTTCGATGCCCTTGCGCGGCACGACGCGTGTGGGCTGGAGGATCAGAACGTCGTCCGGCTCCACCCCAATGCGCTTGCGGAAGTCGGAGTCGTCGGGCGGCGGAGGCGGGGGATTCTCGAAATCCAGCACGTTCGGCACCATGATCGACGATGCACCGGTCCGCCACGCCAGATCTTCCTGCGCGAAACTGTTGATGGTCACGTGCTGGATGGAGGGGAGCTTCGGCGGGAACGCCATTTCCAGAAAATCGCCCACCGCGTTCACGCTGAACCGCGGCCGCTCCCAGTAGAAGTCGTGATGGTGCGCAATGGTCGGAATGCCCGTCTCGGCAATGAAATGCGTCAGCGCGACACCCAGCGGAATGTGCATGGGAATACACAGAGCGTTCTGCACCAGCAGAATGTCGATGTTGAAAGTCTCGACGAAATCATACAGGGTGCCCTTGAGGTGGTCCGCCACGCCGGTGATCCGGCGGGTCAGCTCCGGCGTGCGGTTGCGGGCACCCCAGGCACGCTCGTTGATCCACACGTTGTCGCGATCGTAAAAATACGCCTCCGGCACGCACATGCTGATATCCGGGTTGCGGTCCAGTTTGCCCGCATACCAGTAGCTGATGTGCCGGTGATCCCAGAGAATCTTCGCCCATTTCGCGCTTTCGAGCGAAACGCCGTCGGTACCGGAAAATCGGGTGGAAACAAAGCCTATGTTTTGCGACACGATACTACCAAACTTCGAACTTCGAACGTCGAACGTTGAACATGAAAAAACGAAATCTACATGGTGAGGTTTTCTATTGGGGCGGCTCCTTGGTGAAGCGTCGCCGTTGAGCGGTACGGATGCTGGCGACGAAGATGCGGGTCAATTCATCGGTCTCCTGCATGAGGTCGAATGTTCCTATGCAATCATAGTACAGCGTGGTATTTCGGCCAAGTCGGTTACAACGATCGTCGGATCTATGCCGGCTGTGCGGGGGTCGCCGCTTCGGAGGCGGAGGCTTCGGGCATCGCCGGCAAACAGGGCCGTTTGCAGGCCCAGGCGCGAGGCGGGTACAATATCGTTGAGCATGTCGTTGCCTACGTACAGTACGTTCTGCGCGGCGATGCCTCGCTGGGCCAGCGCTCGAACCGCCAGCGCATACAGCGCCAAGCCCGGCTTGGCATGACCGTGGCGGTAGGAATAGAACTGCAACTCGGCGTCAATTCCGCAGTCCTCCGCCGTACGGCCCAGTAGCGCCGGAAACAGAAGCGGCGTGTAGAATTGGGCATTGCTGACGATTCCCAGCATCAGCCCGCCCTCACGCAATTCTGCCACGCATTGGTGCAAATTGGGCATGGGCCAGCACGGGTTCGCCCGGACTTCGTATTCCACGGCGAACTGCTTCCAGTCAATTCTGTCCAAGTCGGCTGGATCCAACACGCCCTGACCGGCCAGGTCGGTCATGACGTCCGACCATATTTCGGCAATCTGGACCTCCGGGTAGTCGATCCCGTGCCGATGGGTGATTTCGGCATGGACGGCGCGAATCCGGTCTTGCATCAAACGGGCCGCCCCGTTCAGCGGGCGCGTCGGGCGGAGGCCTACGGCCTCGATTGCCGCTGCGATGGCCGCCTCGCCGGCCGCTGCGGCCGCCGTTCCCACTTCGCCGATGCCGCTAACGAAGAGGGTTCCATACACGTCGAAGAGCACGGCGCGCACCTGCGGCAACGGCTTCAGTCGCGGCGGAACCGCGGTCGGTTGGGGCGATAACGCATCAGAGTTACGCCGGAAGATATCGACAAATTGCTGCATGATTGGCGGACGGCGCAAGGCGCGTTGAACGGTTCCTTCCGACCTCAAACATTGACAAAACATTGCCGTTGTCGGCCCTAAGGAAACAGCCCTATTTTCGCGGCGAAGGGGTATTCTCCACAAGGGATGCCCTCTGCGCTGACAAAATCGGGACCGTCTCCCGTGGGCGACTACTTCCAGCCCGACCAGGTCGAGCCCTGCTG
>SKZG01000223.1 GCA_007127495.1 Planctomycetales bacterium | reverse complement strand
TCAGCACCGGAAGACGCTCTGAACGCCCGGGGACCGCCCGATTGATTTCGCTGACCCACCCGTTTCGTGTTCACAGATCGTGGAGCAGCCTAAACCCGAAAAGCCCGCCGATGAGCAGGCGGTGGATATCCGTAATCCACTTTGGAGAACCGATGACACCCGACACTCTCCCCGACACCCTCTCCGCCGCCCTCGCACGCCATAGCATCGAGCTGCCGTCGCCGCAGGTGGAATTGCTGGACCGTTACGTCCGGCTGCTCTGGCAGTGGAACGAGAGGCTGAACCTTACCCGGCATACCGACTACGAAAAGTTTGTCGCCCGCGACGTCGTCGATAGCCTCGTCTTCGCCCAGTTCCTGGAGCCTGGCGAAACGGTGCTCGACGTGGGCACCGGGGGCGGGGTGCCGGGCGTGGTGCTGGCGATAGTGCGCGAGGACCTGCGGCTTGAACTGTGCGAATCGGTGGGCAAGAAGGCCCGTGCCGTGGCCGACATCGTGGCCGGGCTTGCCCTGCCGCTCGCAGTCCACCACGCCCGAGCCGAAAATCTGCTTGGCGCGCGGCGGTACGACACGCTTATTGTCCGGGCCGTAGCCCGGCTCCGCAAGCTGCTGGAATGGTTTGCTCCGCACTGGGGCCAGTTCGGCCGCCTACTGATCATCAAAGGGCCCGGCTGGGTCGAGGAACGCGGCGAAGCCCGCCACCTCGGACTGTTGCACGGCTTGGCCCTGCGGAAGCTGACGAGCTACCCCTTGCCGGGCACCCAGTCGTCGAGCGTGCTCCTCCAAGTATGTCCGGAGCAGCACTTGTCACGAACCGAACGCCCTCGTGGTTGAACGACCTTTCGGCCGAATCGGCACAAATGCACTACATCAGTCCGACTCGCGGGCAGCCGTCACTCGCACGCCGTCGGCAAGGGTGGCGTCGGGTAAGTCGACGATACGTTCCCCCGGCGCCAGGCCGGCGACGATCTCCACTTCCCTGTCGTTGCCCAACCCGAGTTCGACTACTTGCTCGCGCGCCCGGCCGTCGCGGACGGCAAACACGCGCCATCGTCCATCGGCGCCGCGGAACAGGCCCGAACGCGGCGCGACCAGAACGTCGTCCCTGTCGGCCGTCGTGATACGCACGCGCACGCGATAGCCGACCGCCATCCGCCGCTCTTCGAGAAGCCGGGCACGGTCGGCCGGTTCGATGTCGATGACGACCGTCACCCGCTGCTGTTCGACCCCCAGCGCACTGAGCTTGGTGAATGCAGCGGGTTCGATGCGCGCGACCCTCCCGCGCGCGGCCGGTTCCCCCACTGCCGGACCGTAAATCGCCACCGGGTCGCCCACCTTCACCTCCACCACCTCGATACTCAGCAGGTCCGCCTCCACTTGTAGGTCCTCCAGCGTGCCGATTTCCAAAAGCGTCTCGCCCGCAGGCATCAGCCGCTCGTGGCTCACGCTGCGCCGAAGCACGACGCCGTCGATAGGGCTGTGCATCGAACCGCGGCGCTGCTCCAGCAGGACCGCGTCCAAGGCCGCCTGCGCCTCGTCGCGCTGTTTGCGGAGCACGGCGGCAGCGGTGTCGAGGCGGCGATCGATATATTGGCGGATCATGGCGGGCAAGAAATTCGTGGCCCCTTCCAAGGCCACCATGGCAGCGTAGGTGAGTTGGTCTTGCCGATACGCCGCGACCGCCTCGGCATGTTGCGCCAGGGCAAGGTCCAACTCATCCCGGGTTCGAGCGCCGGTGCGATGCAACTCGCGGGTGCGCGCGAGGTGGGCCTCGGCGTACTCGAGGTTCGCGCGGCTGGCTTCGATTCGTGCGGCCGTGGCTTGGACGGCTTCAGCCATCGCCTCGACGATCTTCGCCGCCTGCTCGACGGCCGTCCGCTCGACCCGAACGTCGGCATTCTCAGCGAGGGCCGCATCGAACCGCTCGACCGCCGCCCGGGCCCGGCGGACCGCAAGCCCCAACTCCTCCTCAACAAGGCGGGCGACCGGTTCCCCTTGCTTCACGCGGCTGCCCTCGCGGAAACGGTCGATGGGCTCGCGGTCGACCCGGCCGGAAAATGGCATGGTGACCGCAAAGGTGTCAGGAAGCCGGGTTACCGCCTGCTCATCGACGAATTCCTCGATCGTCTGCCGTCGAAGTTCAACCACCCGGACCGAAACCCCGGCCCGCCGCGCATACCAAAGCCCGAGCGCCGCGCCGGCCGCCGCAACCACGGCGAACGGGATGAACCATTGTTTGTTTGTCATGGCGTTTCTCTTGTCGGCTCTTTCGTTTCTAGGTGCAGGCCGCTTCATTGTAGTAGGCACACGTCGTGTGCCGTGCCCGAAACAAGGGCTGTCTGCACTTACAAACGGAAAACCCCTCTTTTCTGGTCCAAGCGGACTACCTTGTCCGCCGCAAAAACGGGAAAATCCCCCAGGGCAAGGTTACTCTATTCTTTCGCCTGCAATGCCTCCAGCCAGTCGGTTCGGTGGATCGAGCGCTGAACGAACAAATGTGCCAGCAGAGCGAAAACGACGCCCAGGGCGAGGGCGCTCAGGTACACCTCGGGGCCGTCGACGACCGGCAGGCGGAACATCTCGCTTTCGTACGCCATGGCCATCAGCACGGTGAGCAGGTATCCCAACGGCATGCCCAGCAGGGTGCCGGCCAGGGTAACGATCAGGCTTTCGCGCAGCATGAGGCTGCCGATTTCCCACGGGCCATAACCCAGTACCCGGAGCGTGGCCAGCTCGCGCCGCCGTTCCGCCAAATTCACGAGCGAGGCGTTCAAAATGCTGCCGAAGAACACCACGCCGGCGAACAGCACCAGGAAGCCGATGAACACGGCCATGTGTTCGATGAGCGTTGCCTCGATGTTGGCAATCAGGTCGTGCCGCGAGTGGACGCCCTGCAGAGCCGGCAGTTCCCGGAGTTCGGCGAACAGCGCCTCGGCCTTCCCGGGCCGCGGGTCGACGGCAAGCTGCACGCCGGTCAGGGCCATTTCCTCGCCCATCAGCCGGCTGAGAAAGTGCAGGTCGGTGTATGCAGCCACGCCCATGTAGTCGTCGGCGATTTCGAGGACGGGCAAGTGATGCTCCCGCCGGAGCCCCTTCGCCGGGCGGAACACGACCTGCCCGCCCAGCCCGACGCCCAGCTCGTTGGCCAGCGCGCGACTCATCGCCAGCCCGCCGGCCGGAATGCCGATGGCCCGAGCCCGCCGGTCGCGCGGCACGGTCAGGCGTGCGCCGGGCAACAGGCCGGTGATGCCGCTCTTCTTCTCCCGGTGCCCGTGCCGGAACGTGCCGCCGACGTTCAGCACGGGCTCGGCATGGTCGACCGTGGGCAGGCGGCGCGCCTCGTCGAGGGCTTCGACACCGTGCTCCTCCCGCAGCACCAGGTCCACGTCGCTCCGCTGCACCCAACGAAACTGGAAATCGACCAGGTGGACCATCGCCTTGGACATCATGAACCCGCTCACCAGAATGGCGGCGCCCATGGCGGCGGCGAATATGCCGGTGGCGGTCCGAGCGTGGCTGCGCATGGTGCTGCGCAGCACCATGCGCCAGCCGCTCGAAAGCCGCCTCCACAGCCCGCCGAGCCGCTCCAGCAGTACGGCGCCGCCTTGCCGCGGCGGCTTCGGACGCATGGCCGCGGCCGGCTGAAGCCGCAACACGGCGCGGGTGCCCCGCAGGCTGCCCACCACCGCGCACGCGACGCTGATGGCCAGGCCGGTCGCGTGGAGCCCCGGAAAGAAATGGCTCCGAAGTTCGGGAAACTCGAAGAACTCCTGGTAGATGT
>SKZG01000487.1 GCA_007127495.1 Planctomycetales bacterium | reverse complement strand
TTTCGGGCTTGACCGCTCCTCTGGGCAGGTCCAGCATGCCGCTGTCATGGGCTACCACCTGAGAGCGGAGGCCGCGGCGGGTCCGCGGGAGGAGGGGCGCGCAACGCGCGGTGCGTGCACGCCCCGCACAGGTGTCGGATCTGGCTACAGATACTACAGCCCGGGGCTGGGGCGGTGGGTGAATCGGGATCCGATTGGGGAGCGGGGTGGGTTACACTTGCTCGCGTTGGCCCAGAACGCTCTGACAAACTACTTCGACCGGCTCGGGCTGGAAGCGTCTCATGCGACAGTAGAGTCTGGAGTCGCCTTCGTCGAGCCTTCGTTTCCCGATTCGTACACGCCCGTTCATCCTTTTCAGGATGGGATCGGCCGGTGGGCTTCAGGAAGATTCGAGCCGAGTTTCGTTTCCAACCTGAGGTGTGAAGAGGTTGAGCCCTGTTGTGCCCGGATTGTGGGTGAGTTCGGAATACGGTTCGACAAGCTTGAGATTGTGCCGGAGGATACGCCCCATCCCCACGATCCGCGCCGATTGAGGACTCGAGCCGGAGTCGAGCAAACGGTGAGGCACGAGCGCTTTCACTTTGACCGATTTCGCGACTTGCTGTACCAGCCTTTCAGAGAGCGCCTGGAGAGACTCGGTCCCTGGTGCGGCCATGACACACAGTCAGCACGAGTGATCCGTTCCGATCGTGGCCTTCGGCGGGCTGCCAGGGGGCTCTGCGAAGCTGAGTTAACGCGTTTCTTAGCAGATTGGCAAAGAGAGTCATTGCAGATGCAGAGATCCGAGGCATTCCATGGCGGCTATGTGCATGGAGGCGACCCGGTGGCGGGCTTCGATACGCGGGCTGAGCCGTACCAGGCGTGGCGGCAGTGGTACAGGGACCATCACCGGGTGAACTGGTGATGCCGCGCTTCTCGACAGCGACGTTCATCATCCAGGTTATCTGCATGATCGGTCTCGGCTGCGCCAGTCGTCAGCCCCGGCATACAGACACGTTTCCTTGGTTCATGACACAGAGCCTGTCCGCTGGCGAAATCCTTGTCGACGCTCACCGGCGCCACAGGTGGGCGTCACGGCATACGCCCCCAGCATTCGACCAAGTGATCAACGCGGAGAACCAACTCTGGAGGTGGACGGAGAAGTGCAACGGATGCGTAACGGTGCGCGGTACCGTTGTGGCCGTCGGCCCCATTGCCACGCTTCACATTGGGGAGAGTTCAGTGCGGGACTGGCTCTTCTCGTATTTCCTGGCGCAGACAACGTTTCGCGTTGAACCCGATTCTGTCCCCGCCGACACCGAGCTGCCAGAGCACCTTGCCTTCGTCAGTACCTATGCGAACAGCAACGCTCCCCACCGGGCACATTTCATCGCCGTGCCTCCCGAATGGCTGCCAGAGGCGAGACTGGAGGTCTGCCTGGAAGTGGTATCGGGGCAGCGCATTCGGATCGTCAGCGCCCGATATGCCTGTCCGTTTCACCGCGCAACGGCGTGCTCCTGTAGCGTTGTGTCGGAATTCTACTGGTCGAGGGAGACCGATCGCGCCCGTGTCTCGCGAGTCTTCGCCGCCATCCATGCTGCGCGAGAGCAACAGCAAGCCCTCGACCGCGAGGCTATCGTGGTTGACGACAAGTACTTTATCAGTTGGGTGATACCCAAAGGGCGATTCGACGAGGCCCTCAGCGGCCGCGATTTATGGGGTATCTTCGAGATCCGGTGCGCGCACACAGGGCGACTGCTTTGGTGGACGGGGCCCAACTCAGATTGGGGGCGTAACGCAGAGCACGCGGCAGACATGCTCGCCACAGGCGAAGAGTTCCCGGCCTGGCGTGGGTGGCCTCCGGAGTAGTCGGGGTGGGGCGAGAGTCCACACATGGGCACGGGGTCGGGGTCGGTCCGCACATAGTTGCAGAGCGCTCGGACGCCGCTGCCACCCACGCGAGCGCGACGCGCCCTGAGCCGCGTCGTCACGTGAGCGGATTTTGCGCTTTACCGCTCCGGCGGCCCGGTCCATCATGCCGCCGTCATGGGCTACCACCTGAGAGCGGGGGCCGCGGCGGGGCCCAGGGAAAAGGGGCGCACAACTCCGCATGTGCGCGCAGCGCTCACAGGTGTCGGATCTGGCTACAGATACTACAGCCTTGAGCTTGGGCGCTGGATCAATCGGGATCCGGCTGACGAAAATGTGTATGATATCAATCTCTATGGCCTGGCCCTGAACAATGCCGTCGGGCTATGGGATGCTCTCGGGCTATGGACGGAACCCGAGCGTTCCACCGCGCATTCTCGAGCGCGGACCTGCAATGAGAGTGAGCCTTATACCATTGACCGCCTTGCGCAAATGGTGCGCCTTGATGCGAGCCAGGCCTTTGGCCCGACAGGGTGGCTGCGGAGTGCGGATGGGGGGGCAGTCTCACGGGTAAAGCCGGGTTCGTGGTATACGGTTCCCAATGAGGCGCATATCACTGCCGGAAACGCGATCAACGCGCCTCTGGGAGATGTCTCGGTGTTTCTCCACGATATGAAGCAATACGTGATTCGGGAGTACGAAAGCCGACAATATCGGGTAGTCGATCATCAGTCCACCGCGAGCACGCGAGGCCAGTCGCACGAAGACGTGCAGCGAATACTCGCGACGTCGCCCCATATCTACGTGTGGGCGCACTACGGCCACGGCGACTGGTCCGAATCCCGCTTCTCGTCTCCTGGCGTGCGCCGCCGCAATCGGCGTGCTGGCAATCTTTCGTTCTCCGTTGCTGGCGGCACAGACATGGAGACAGAGAGCAGAGGGCCCGCTGACTTCAGTGTCCGCTATCGACTGGCTGAAGTACTACTCTTTGCGTGCCGAGCAGGCCAACGTGACGAAGAGTGGGCCGAACTGGTCGCTGATGGAGGTGTGCTCTATGCCACGCCCATCGGCATTCCTGCTGTGACCTGGCGCTACTGGCGTTGGTGGGACAACCGTCAACCCTTGCGACCCTACCTCGTTGAGCGCTAGCCATAGGAGAGTTCTGCATGTTCTGGGCACCATACTGCGACTACCCGCCTGCCGAGTTTGTCATTGCAGACATTCTCTACCTTGCCGCACTGTTGATCGCCGTTGCCTGCATCAGGCCTCTGGCCCGGAGGGATTTTGAGACCCTCGTTCATCGGCTCTTGCTCATGTGGACCGTCTCCATGGCTGCGTTTGCGGGACGCTTTGGCTTGATATGGTTTGTTGGGCTGCTGGACTTCGCGGATAGACTCTACGGGCTCGCCTGCGCCTGGCTTCACACCCTGCTTGTTCCGACCGCCCTAAGCTTGGTGGGCGGCATCGCGCTACAAGTGCTGAGGCTGCGAAGACCTCCCCGGTTAGCACCGATCATCTCGCTGATCGCATTCGTATTCTGTCTTATCCTTCTTGTCCACATGGTGTACGGGGTTCTTCAGCGTAAGTACAGCGATGTATTCGACGTCCTTGATCCATCGTCATTCCTGATGCCCTGAGCAACAGGGAATATACAACGCGTACGCAGGCTTTGGCTGCGGCCGACCCGATGTCCCGTCGCGATCGAACCACGCGTTTCTTGCGGGGGCATAACGTACGCGCCACTCAGGGCACACCTTTCAGCGTCTGCGCACCGCTGCCCGTGCACATCACGGCCCACGCGTTCCGCAGCTTGGCGAGGTCGGGGTCGGTCCGCACATAGTTGAAGAACGCCTGGACGCCGCGGGCGCGCCGACGCGCACCGCCGCTGCCACCCGCGCGAGCGCGGCGCGCCCTGAGCCGCGTCCGCACATGAGCGCATTT
>SKZG01000283.1 GCA_007127495.1 Planctomycetales bacterium | reverse complement strand
GCTTTCAGGTGCAGGCGGGGAAAGGCCAGATGGAGCTGGCGCAAAATGTCCAGATACCACTCCGGCGATTTATCGGGATGCACCCCGCTGACGATGTGCAGCTCGGTACAGCCCGCGTCGAACGCTTCCCGCCCGGCGTCCAGGATGTCGGCCATACTCATCACGAACGCCCGCGGATCGTCCGGATCGCGGCTGTACGCGCACAGGGCGCACCGGTACACGCACACATTCGTGGGGTTCAGGTGCGCGTTGAGGTTGTAGAACACGCGGTTGCCGTTCTTGCGCCGGCGTACGAGGTCGGCCAGGTCGCCCACGTCGTGCAGGTTGACCTCGGGATCGAACAGGAACTCGCCGTCGGCGGCGGAAAGCCGCTCACCCGCTTCCACCTTCCGGCGTATTTCCGCTAATCGATTGGCAGGCATGGTTCCCTATCAGGCATAGTTCCCTATCAGAGAGGTGACAGCAGCAAGTCGACCACGCCCACGACAAGCAACCCAAGGCTGACCAGGGCGTTGACATGGAAGAACGCCAAATTGACGCGGGAGAGGTCGTCCGGCCGCACCAGGGCATGCTCATAAACGAGCAGGCCGCCGATGCAGCCGACCCCGCCAATATAGATCATGCCGAACGGTTCGTACACCAGGGGCAGAACCAGCAGGAGGCCCACCGTCGCGGCGTGCAGCGCGGCGGCCACGCACAGTGCCGGCCCAATGCCCAGCCGCGCCGGAATGCTGTGCAGGCGCATACGGCGGTCGAACTCGAAGTCTTGGCAGGCGTAGATCACGTCGAACCCGGCCACCCACGACGCCACGGCCGCGCCCAGCACAATCGGCGCCCAACTGAACGCCGGTCGAACGGCCACCCACGCGGCCAACGGCGCGAGCATCAGCGCGGCTCCCAGCCAGAAGTGCGCCAGCGCGGTGAACCGCTTGGCAAAGCTGTACCCGAACAAGAATGCGAGCACGGGCAATGCGGCCGCCAAGGGAATCCAGTTGCGAGGCAGGAACAGCAGCGTACCTGCGATGAATCCCAGCGAACATGCGACGGTGAACGCCGCCACGGCCCTCGGGCTCAAATGGCCGGCCGGCAGGTGCCGTTGCGCGGTGCGCGGATTCAACGCGTCGAACCTCCGGTCAGCCAGCCGGTTGAAGGCCATCGCGGCGCTTCGGGCGCATACCATGCACACGAGAATACCCGCCAGGTCGAGCCACCGGAACGACACCGGCGGCGTGCTTCGGGCATTGGCCGCCCAGGCCATGGCAGCGGCCAGCAACGCAAACGGCAGGGCGAACAGCGTATGGCGGAACCGGACGAGGGAAAGCAAATCGCGAATCATCCGCCCCATCGCTCGATCAGGTTGTTGGAGATTCGCAGTTGATCGAGGATGCGCGACACAATGAAGTCCACCAGGTCGCGGACCGACCTCACCCCGTGATAGAAGCCGGGCATGGCGGGCAGCAGGACGGCGCCGGCCTGCACGGCGCGCTTCATATTCTCGATTTGCGTCAGCGAGAGGGGCGCCTCGCGCGGCACCAGGATGAGCTTGCGCCGCTCCTTCAAATGCACCTCGGCCGCACGGTGGATCAGGTTCGCGCTGGTGCCGTGGACGATGGCGCTGAGCGTGCCGCCGGAACACGGGCAAATGACCATGCCGCTGGTGAGGAACGAGCCGCTGGCAATCGTGGCCATGCCGTCGCGGTAATGGTGGTAGGCCAGCACGCCCGGCCGGCCCGAGGGAACGGCCAGCACATTGCTGGATTCGCTCGATATTTCCGCAAGCGAGCGGAGCTTCTGGAGCTTGGCGTCTTTCAGGATCGAGCCGGAGTCGAGCATAAGCTGCGACTCGTGAAAGTAGTCGAGGTCGACCGACAGGTCGAGTTCCTGCTTGAGCACGTTCTGCGCGGCGCCGCTGATGGTCAGGTGCACGTCGGCCCCGCAGGCCAGAAGCGCCTCGACCAGCCGGATGGCGTAGGGGGCGCCGCTCGCGCCGGTAATGGCGACCACCACGTTGCGTTTCATTTTTCACCCACGTACAAAGTGCTGATACCGAACGTCAACGGCGCAAACCACACGTTCGTCAAGCCGGCCCGGCGCATACGCTCGGCCAGCGCCTCGCCCTCGGGAAACGTCCCCACACTGGCGGGAAGGTAATTATAGGCTTTTTCTTCGTTCCGGGCCACGGCCTGGCCGATCCAAGGCAGGAGTCGCTGAAAGTACCAGCGGTACAGGGTTCGGATCGGCCACACGGACGCCATGGAGAACTCCAGGACCGCTACGCGGCCGCCCACCCGGCACACGCGAATCATCTCGGCAAGGCCGGCGTCCGGATCGGCCACGTTGCGCAGCCCGAACGCCACGCACACCACCTGAAACGCATGGTCGGGAAAGGGCAGCCGGAGGGTATCGGCCTCGACCAGGCGCACCCGGCCCCGCGCGCCCAACCGCCGGCACTTCCGGCTCGCCACGGCCAGCATGGGGCGGCAGAAGTCGGCGGCGATGATCGGAGTCGCCTCGTCGGCCACCCGGCGATAGGCCAACGCCAAGTCGCCCGTGCCCGTGCAGACGTCAAGGATGGGCTCCTGCCCACAGGGCGGCACCAGGCGCACCGCCCGGCGGCGCCACCGCCGGTCGATCGAGAGTGAAAGCAGATGGTTCACGAAGTCGTACCGCGGCGCGATCTGGCCGAACATCCGCCGAACGCGCAACGCTGATTTATCCACTTCGGAGCCCATGTTCATTTCTCCAGTCCATATTCCGGCCATCGCGACGCGACCTTCCGGACCATCTCCTCGCTCATGACGGCCAGATGGGACGCCGGCTTGGCGCGCTCGCCGGGCAGCTTGCGCGTGGCGTCGAGCGCTACGCGTGTGCCAAGCTGGCCGGCGGCGGCCGCGGGGTCGAGCGGGTCAGCGGGGCCCCGGGCCACGATCAAGTCGCAGGCCGGGTCGAAGTACGCCGCGACCGCTCGCTGAACCTGCCCCGCCGAACGCACGTCGACCTCGGCGTCGACCATCACCATGAACCGGGCGAACCGCAGCCAGTGCGAGCCCCACGCAGCGTAGGCGATGCTGTGCGCCTGCCCGGAGTGCGTCTTCTCCAAGGCGACGACCGCCACGTTGCGCGAGGCGCCCTCGGGCGGCAGGTCGTAATCGACCAACCCTGGAATCGAAAGCTTCGCAATGGGCAGCAGGATTCGGGCCATCGCCCGCCGCATGGTGCTCTCCTCGTTCGGCGGAGGGCCGGGCACGATGGCCTGAACGACGGGATTCGCCCGCTCGGTCATGGCCGTCACTTCGACGATGGGGGCGGGCATTGCCGGCCGATAGAATCCGGCCGCCGTGACCGACGGCCCCGCCTCGCCCCACGGCTCCGAAGGCGTCAGGTGGCCTTCGAGAATGACCTCGGCTTCGGCGGGAACGTGCAGCTCGATACTGCGGCAAGACACCACGTCCACGGGCTTTTCGCCCAACAAGGCCGCCAGCCGGCAAACGTCCGTGCCGGGCGCGGGCGGTGCCGATGCCGCCAGGGCCAGTAGCGGATCCCCGCCAAGCACGGCGGCAAACGGCATCGGTTGACGCCGCCGCGCATACTCGTTCAACACCCCGGCGGCCTCGTCATGCTCGGCCAGCAAGACGGCCAGCCGCGAACGATCCACCACTTCGAGGGGGCATCGGCCGGTGACTAGGCGGCCCGTGCTCGGCTCCATCGTAAACAGCAGGGCGCCGGTTATGGACGGGCGGGGCTCGTTCGGCCCGCTGGTGAGGTTAGGCAGCCGGCCTAAATCGACGTCGTTG
>SKZG01000050.1 GCA_007127495.1 Planctomycetales bacterium | reverse complement strand
GTGCGCGCATGTTGGAAGCCGCCTGTTGGGTTGCGAACGCAGGCCGGGCTAGGGCCCCACTGTATCAGAGTGCGCGGCACTTGCGAATACCCCCCGGCGGTGTCCGTTGCTACCTGCGGGCGGCGCCGGCTGCCTTTGCTTGCCAGAGGCGCTTCACTTGCAAGGCGATTGTGCCGGCGGCTTCGCCAAGGGAAAACTGCCGATCGACGTTGCCCTCCTGAAAGGCCACCTTGTTCATGCCATACACATCGCTGGACGTTTCATCTTGGCCAAGCACGTAGCCGCCCGCCGAGCGGATCGCCCGGCAGCCGTCAGAGCCGTCGCGCCCCATGCCGGTCATAATGACGCCCAGACAGCCGGCCTGGAACACTTTCGCGGCCGATTGCATCATGACGTCGACGGACGGCTTGTGGCTGCTTACCGGCGGCCCGTCGCGGAGTGTTACGCGGGCGGAATCGCCGCAGCGCCGCAGCTCGAGGTGCCGACCGCCAGGCGCAATCAATGCGTGGTTTGGCTTCAGCCGGTCGCCCTCTTCGGCCTCTTTGACGGCCAATTCGGAAATGGCATTCAGCCGCCAGGCCAATGGGCCGGTAAAATGCGGCGGCATGTGCTGCACGACGACGATGGGCGGCATGGGTGGGCGAAGGCTTTCAAATAGTGAACGCAGCGCCGGCGGACCGCCCGTCGAGATGCCCAACGCAATGCACTTGTCGGCCAATTCCGGCCGGCTGCCCTGGCCGCAATACTTGGGGGTCGGCGGGCGGCTTCGTTGCTCCCGACGTCGCTGTTTGCGCTCGCGACGAATGGCCAAAATGCGCTGGATATCCATGCCCGCGATGGAACGTATCTTGGCGGGCAGTTTCTCGCCGAATACCTGCCGGGCCTCGGCAACGGAGTCGGGCTTCGTCACGTAATCGATCGCGCCGCGGTCCAGGGCGTCGAGGGTGACGTCGGCCCCAAGGCGCGCGAGCGAACTGACCATCACAACCGGGATCGGCCGGCGAGTCAGAATCGCGTCGAGGGTGCTCAACCCGTCGCGCTCCGGCATTTGAATATCAAGCGTGACGACGTCGGGCGTGATGCGTTCCAGCGCGCGCAAGGCCTTTTCGCCGTCCGACGCCGTGCCGGCCACTTCCATGCCGGGTGTTGCCGCGATGCCGTCGCAAATCATCTCGCGCATCAGGGCTGAATCATCGACCACCAGGACGCGAATGGGCCTGTCTGCCATAAGGGCGTGTTGCTTTGCAAAGGGTGTCATGGGCCAAATGAGCGGCGCCGGGTGCGCCGCTCCAACGGTAACGTTCCCACGCACAAGCGTAGCTTGCCAAACCAGCCGCTTCCGAGACGGGAAACTGATACCTCGCCTGTCGAACGCGCTTGCGGCTACCGTCACCCTGCCGACTGGGGGCACGCTGGCCACTCAGCCGGGTCCAGGCGATAGAGCATCTGGAGCACGTCGTACAGGTCGGGGCAAAACCTTTGCACTCGGTGCGGCTGCTCGAAGAAGTGCTCGGTAGCCACCGCGAAGAACTCCGCCCGGCTGGCTGCGGCGTACTCATCGAGCACCATCGGCCGACCACGGCGAACGTCGGCCACAAACCCCTCGTATTCGCTCGCCATGACGTCGTCCCACCGTTTCTGCTTGGCCCGCGTGGGAAGGGGCGGAGAACCCCCCATTTCGCCGCTGAGCGCGTCGATTTGGTGCGCAAACTCGTGCAACACGACGTTGTGCCCGTCGTGAGGATGTCGCCCACCCATCAGGGCATGGCGCCACGACAGGATGACCGGCCCCCGATACCACGCCTGCCCCGAGATGGGCAGCCCCTCGTCGACAATCACCTCATGCTTCTGCATCGCGGGGGGCAGTGCCATAACGTCTGGGTAAACCAAAATGCTCCTGAGCGGGTCGAAACACCAGTCGCCTTCGATTCCCAGCAGCAGCAGGCAGGCCTGTGCCGCAATGGTCACGCGCACCTCGTCGGTAACGACAAACCCGCTGCACCCGACCCACGTGCGTTCCGCGACAAATATCCGAAGCAGGTCGCGTAGCCGATCCCGCTGGTCGGGCCGCAGGCAAGCATACTGGCGTACGTTCCGACCCAGGTAACTTGACCAGGCGTCGGGAAACGGCTCAGCCAAGAGCCTCCGGCGCCGCCGGCGTTTTAACCAGGAAAACAGCATCGGAGCCTCAGATTGGATGTTCAACGTTCAACGTTCAACGTTGCCCGCTCAAAATCGCCGTACTTGTAAACACTCAGCAGGGGCACTCCTAGCAGAGTATTTCGGTAAACGGGCACGCCATTCTCCAGCAGCCAGCGGTCATGCGGCTGCCAGGCGCTGGGGCGATGCTGGACGACGTACCAGCGGTATCGGCCGGGGTGCGACGGGTGCCAGCCGCGCCGGAGCACGTTCCAGCGGATCATCCATACCAGGTTATCCGGCGCGGGGGCACTGAAGCATATCTTCTCACGCTCGGCCGTATTGGCGTGGAGCCAATCGAGCGTATCGGCGTCGAGGGCGTCCCACCAATACGTCGGCTCCATACCGGCGGCTGCCGCCCCGGGCAGCCCGCCGATCAACAGATTGTAATACGAGAGCCACTGCGGCGCATAGAGCCATAGGTTCGCCGAGCATGCCGCATAGACCAGCAGCAGCGCGGCGCCGGCGCGCCACCGGCCCATCCACCGGCGGGCGGCCCAAAAAACGTACAACTCGTGTGCGCCGATCCCCGCCAGGGCCGCCAAAAACGCGAAACTCGGCAGAAACAGCCTGACTCCGTCATGAACGGGCACGCCGGGCAGCGCCCGAACCACCAGCAGGACCAGCCAGTTCAGCAGGACCAGCACCTCGGCCGAACGGCTTCCGGGCCGCCGCAACGTGGAAACCAAGCCCACCACGGCGAATCCCAGCAACCCGACCGGCACCGTAACCGCAGTCCACAGCAGCGTATTGTACCAGGGTAGCGGATGGTCGAGGTTGTACATCCGACCGAGGAACCAAGTAGAGATGTTCAGGCCTGCACCGGCGCGGCCCAGATTCAATTGAAGGAAGGTCGCCCAACCGGCGAGCGGATGTTGCCACAAGGGTGGGTTCATCAGAAGGAACACGGCCAGCCCGACCGGCACACCGATGGCCAGCGCCCGTAAGGCGGACCGATCACGATAGAGCCCGGCCCAAAGCACGAATGGAACTGGGGCGAGCCACCCGGTGGCTTTCATGCTCAGAGTCATACCCAACAGCACGCCCCAAACCACGGCGCCCTTCCATCCATGGCGGGCTGGGGCAAATGCAGCCCAGGCCAGGATCCAGCAGGCAGTCAGCGGTCCGTCGTTCGCGGCCATGTGCGCGTGGGCGAACATTCTCGGCAGCAGCACCAGCGCCGCCGCCCCGGCCAGACCCGCGAGAAGCGAGCGGTCCTTGGCAAGGCGGTAGAACATCGCTCCGGCGGCGCAGGCGAACAACACCATTGGCCCGAATCGCGCGGCGGTCAGCGGCGGCAGCCAGCCCTCGGCCAGCCACCATCCGGCGGCGATCAGGATCCCAAACCCTGCCGGATGCCCCTCGCGTTCCGTGGTGAACTCCCATCGGCCCTCGCCAATCTGTCCCGCCCTGCGCAGCGAATCGCCCTCGTCCCACGTCATCGGCAGCATGGGCGAGGTGACCACAAGCGCAGCGGCAACGACCAGCCCAACGGCGAAGGTCGAAAGCAGCAGGCGGCGGTGTGGCAAGCATTCCGGACGGTCCATGAAGCTATTGTAGCACAGGGCCCTCGAGATTACGGCGAGGACAACTACATG
>SKZG01000036.1 GCA_007127495.1 Planctomycetales bacterium | reverse complement strand
TGGCCACGGATGGCTTTGCGCTGGCGGTCGGTTCCTCCGGCCCGCCTGAAAACGTGGCCATGGTGTTGCACAAGCTCGGGGTTCGGGAGTGTTTTGGGGCGGTGGTGACCGGGAATGATGTGACTCGCGGCAAGCCGGATCCCCAGGTGTTTCTTATCGCGGCGGAACGGCTCGACACGGTTCCTTCGGCGTGTACGGTCATTGAAGACGCTCCGGCCGGCGTGGCTGCCGCCCGCGCCGCAGGCATGAAGGTCATCGGTTTGGCCAGCACGGGCCGGACGCCTGAGGAACTCAACCAAGCCGATCTGGTCGTGCGGCATCTCGACGACCTGAGCCCGGCGAAAATCCGCAGTTTGTAACTCCAACTGGAAGCGGCGTTATCGGCCCGGAGCTGGCATGGGCGGCTGTTGCGGGGCGGGTGTTGCGGCACCGGCGGGCTCGACCAGCTTAATCTCGGCCTCGGGCTGCATCCTGCGGACGACCGATTGCCACAACGACATCGCGTAGGCCTCAACCACCTCTTGTTGCGCTTCCTGCAAACTATCGCCCTCGAACTGGTCGGCGTTCTGCTGGAAGAACGCTTGCAGGGCGTCGGGCGTCATCTGCTGCTGCTGGAACTTCTGCCAGCCCAGCGAGCCCTCGATGCGCTTCTCGAAACTCTCCTCCGTGTGGCCCTGCATTGCCAGGAACCGCCGAAAATCGACGTTCTGTTCGGCAAGCTGTTGCTTGATCCGGTCGACGACTGATTCGACCTCGTCCGCCTCCACGTCCGGCCCTTCTTCCCGAACGTACTCTTCGACCAGCCGGCTTTCGATCAAGCTATCGAGCGCCTGCTTGCGAACCCCGTGGGCCGCTTGCGGATCCAACTGCCGACCCCTCGCATGCTCTCGCACTGTCGCCTCCAGTTCGGTGCGGGTAATCGGCTCGTCGTTGACAATGGCCACCACGTCGAGCCCCGGCTGGCCGGGCTGAGGCGTTGCCGGCTGCGGTTGGTGTTGAGGCGGTTGGTGTTGAGGCGACTGCTGTGCCGGTGGAAACTCCTGGGCCGACAGCGCCCAAGCACTCGTGACAAAGGACAGGGTCAACAGTGTTCGGATAGTCCATCTCATGTTTTTTCTCCTCGGTAGTTCAGGGTACGGGTGGCAAACCGCAATCCGCACGGACTGCGCTTTGCCGTCTCTCGATTGACAGATTGTTCACTCGTCCGTGATTTCCGACGGCAGCGCGGGCGCCGAGAACACACGGTCGCCCGTTTGGCCCGCGTCAGTCGCGCCGGCCGGTTCCGCTGGATGGGGTGCCGGCGCGGCGTCGAAGCCCGGCGCCGATTGCGGCTCGTCCCACGGTTCTGCCCCCTGCGGCGCGGGCTGTTCCACCGGCGAGGCGAGAGAGGGGGGGGCGGCCAGCGCATCGGAACCGAGGGGATCCTCGTCCTGCATCGGCCCCATCTCGTACCCGCCGAACGCCGCCGGCTCGGTGCCGACCTCCGACGCCGCGCCTTGGGGCTGCTCCCAATCCTGCGGTTCCCCGGGGGCGGGTTGGTCCACCGGGCCGGGCACTGGTTGTTCTGCGGGATCCTGGAGGGGTGGCGCCTCGGGGCCCTCTTGCGGCACATCACACCCGCTCGCGCCGATCATCACGCCCGCTACCAGCCACGATACTACGAAGAACCTCATACATTTCTCCTTTTCGTAAGATGTCTACTTTGCCGTGATGTCTACCTTGCCGTGGTTTCGGAACGCGGCATTTTATCGGCTACGTTTGCAAACCCTGTGCCGGAACGGCCAAAAGGCATTATTGTTGCTCTTACATTGCAGCAATGGGCTTGCACGCGGTTCGGCGAATCATCTTGTTCGAGTGCCGTGCATCGCGATGCCTGTTGACCCGACCAACACGATTCCTGTAGCATGGGTGAACAGCGGTGACCAGAAACTGGACAACCAACCGGAGCGACGTCGACGTGAGTGGCGACCTGATGCGACGAACGACCTTGCCGGTGATTGCCGTCGGGGTCCTTCTGCTGGGCGCCGGGGTGCTCAGCGCCTGGGGCGTGCATGGTCTGCATCGGCGGAGCAGCGACATTTTGTCGCAGAACGTCTCCAGCATTCGCGCGGCGGAGGAGTTCGAAACCGTCGCGCACGAGTTGCGCTACCGGCTGAAGCGGTTCCTGGGCACCGGCAACCAGCGGCATCTGGAAGAAATTTCCGGCCTGCTGCCGCGAGGAACCCGGCGTCTGGACCGCGCGCAACGCCGGGCAACGACACCGCGCGAGCGAGAGTTGGTGGAGGATATCCGTCGTGGCTACGAAGACTTCGTCGCGACCTTCGACCGCGTAGCCGTTGCCGATGCCCCAGAGCAACCAGAGCTGGCCGGCCACCTGGCCGATGAAGTCATTCCGAATGACATCCTCGCCTACACAAAGCAGTACATCGAACTCAATGAAGAACAGCTTGCCGACAGTACGGAGCGAAACCAGGCGACGGCCAATCAGTTGATGTTCGGGTTGCTCCTGCTGGGCACCTGCGGCGGCGTGGCCGGCTTGCTGGCCGGGCTGGCCATCGCGCGGCGCGTCAACCGCATCATCGTTCGGCTTTCGCTTCCGTTGCGGCACACGGCGGGAAAACTCGGGAAGGTGGTCGGGCCGGTCGCGGTTTCCGCCGATCCCGGCTTCGACGACCTTGAATCGGTCTTGCAAACGATTTCTGAGCGCGTGTCGACCGTGGTCGAGCGGCTCCAGGAGAACCAGCGGGAAATCCTGCGCGCCGAGCAGCTTGCGGCGGTGGGGCAACTGGCGGCTGGGCTCGCTCACGAGCTGCGCAATCCGCTCACCTCGGTGAAGACGATCCTTCAATTGGCCGACGCGCCGGAGGAATTGACCGGGCGCGACCTGGACGTATTGAAGCAAGAGATGACCCGGCTGGAGGAGGCCGTGCAAACGTTCCTTGACTTCGCCCGGCCGCCCCGGCCCGACAAACGCCCCGTCGATCTCGATGAACTCCTGACCGAAACGGTCGAACTGGTCCGCCGTCGCGCGGAGCAGAACCGCATCGACCTCGACTACCGGCCGGCGGAACAGCCCATTGTCGCCGTCGCCGACGCCACGCAGGTGCGGCAGGTGGTCCTCAACCTGCTGCTAAACGCCCTCGACGCGGTGTCCTCCGGCGGAGCCGTGCGTCTGGAAAGCGGCATCGACAGTGAACGCGCGGTGCCGCACCGCCGCCGGCGCCGCCGGGGGTGGGCCGCGGTGCGAGTGGCCGACACCGGCAAGGGCCTGCCCGACGGACTCGCCGACCGTATCTTCGAACCGTTCATGAGCACCAAAGAGTCGGGCACCGGGCTGGGCCTGTCGATTTGCAAGCGAATTGTGGAGGCGCACGGCGGCGAGATTACCGCAGCCGACGGCCCCGACGGCGGCGCGGTGTTCACCTTCCGGTTGCCCCTGGAACCCCCCCAACCGCCCCCTCTATCCCCCGAAGTGCATCATGCCGAAGCTCTTGATTGTCGATGACGAGCCGAACGTACTCTACTCGTTCGAGAAGGGCCTGTCGAAGGGCTCGCCCTCGCTCCGCATCGAAACGGCCGAAACGGGGGCAGACGCCCTCCGGGCCGTTCGGGCGAGCAAGCCCGACGCCGTCGTGCTCGACGTGCGGCTGCCCGACATGTCGGGCCTCGAAGTGTTCGATCGTATTCGCAGCATCGACGCGCGCCTGCCGGTCATTGTGGTCACCGCCCATTCCACGACCGACACGGCCATCGACGCCATGAAGCAGGGCGCCTTCGACTACTTGCTCAAGCCGATCGATATCCACCAGCTTCGCGGCCTAGTGGCCAAGGCGATCGAACTGAGCCGCTTGCAGCACGTGCCCGCCGTGTTCGACCAGAACGATGAGGAGCCGGCGGCCGACCGGATCGTCGGGAAGTCGGCGGCGATGCAGGAGGTGTACAAGAGCATCGGGCGCGTGGCGATGGAGGACGTGACCGTACTCATCCTGGGCGAAAGCGGCACGGGGAAGGAACTGGTGGCGCGGGCCATTTACCACCACAGCCGCCGCAACCGGAAGCCCCTGCTGGCGATCAACTGCGCCGCCTTGCCCGAAACGCTGCTGGAAAGCGAGTTGTTCGGCCACGAGCGGGGTGCGTTCACCGGCGCAGACCGTCAGCGCATCGGCAAGTTCGAGCAGGCCCACGGCGGCACGCTGTTTCTTGACGAGGTGGGCGACATGAGTCCCGCCACCCAGGCGAAGGTCCTGCGCGTGTTGCAGGACGGGCGGTTCGAGCGCGTCGGCGGCAGCGAAACCATCGCGTGCGACGTCCGCGTCATCGCGGCCACCAACCAGCGGCTCGACCGCAAGATTGCTGCCGGCGAGTTCCGCGAAGACCTGTTGTACCGGCTCAACGGGTTCGCCATTCGCGTGCCGCCGCTGCGCGATCGCCCGGGCGATCTGCCGCTGCTAGTGGAGCACTTCCTGAAACAATCGAACCGGGAGTCGAGCCAGCCGGTGGGAGCCGTTTCGCCCGACGCCATGCGGCTGCTGGAGGCATACCACTGGCCCGGCAACGTGCGCGAACTGCAAAGCGTCGTGAAATATGCGGTGGTCCATGCCGTCGGCGAGGTGATTACGCCCGACTGCCTGCCGGAGAATTGCCAGCAGCCGGCGGCTCCCGTCGCCGAGGAGGCCGAGTTGCCGGAATTTGCCCGCTTCGTCCGGCGGCTTCTGAACGCGAACCACGGCGGCATGTACCGGCGGCTCCAGGAGACCGTCGACCGGATCGCTCTTGGCGAAGTGCTCCGGCACACGCGGGGCAACCAGGTGCAGGCCAGCCAGATCTTGGGCATGTCACGAACGACCCTGCGCGCGAAGCTGAGCAGCCTGGGCATGGAGGACAACGATTTCGACCCGGTGCAAGCCAGGCAGCCCGACTAGCGCTGCCCGACTAGCGAACTGCTCGTTGGCACGGTATTTGCCGCATTGGCGACCGGTTACGAACGTGACAGTGCGGAGGTTTTCCATGCAAGCAATCCTCATCGGCTCCCGAGAGCCGCTGACACGTCAAACAACACGAAGTTACCCGGCGCTCGGAACCACGGCCGGTTTCGGAGGACCGGCCGGTCCGGGTGCCCCTTTTCCGCTAACTCGTTCGAGAAAGGATTCTCCATGAGGTACATTCTTGGCATGGGCGCCGTGTTCGCGCTCGTAGGTTTGCCGGCTTCGGGGTGTTGTCACGCGCCGCCGCCGCATACGCCCGCCCACCACCTCGGCGGCTACCACAGCGCGCCGCCGCAGCCTCACCAGTTGCAGGGCGGGGGCGTACAGCAGTATCCCGGCGCGGCCGAGATGCCACCAACGCAAGTTCCCGGTCAGCACCAGCTTCAGCCCCCCGCCGCGCAGCAGGCGCCCATCGGCCAGGTCGAGCAAGTAGTGCCCGACAGCGGCCCGATGCAAGCTCGGTAAGCGGTTATTCCCCCCTGATCAACTCGGCGCCGCGCGTCGCTGTACGGCGGCGCCGGGTTGTCGTTCTTGGCAAGAAACTCGGCTCTTCCGTTTCCAGGTGTAGGCAGCGCCAATTATGGTGAGCACATTCCGTTTTGCGGCTGCCCAATAAAGGCAGTCTGCCCCCGGGAAACGGTGCTGTCATTCGGGCCGCCGAGTATGTGAACACCGCTGTCCAGGTGCTGTACGGAGGCAGTGCATTGTAGAGCCCCCCGGCGAACGGGGCGACGCCCAATATCCGTTCGGCCATGCCACCTTCGGCTGATGGCGGCCGGCGCAACATCCGTTGGCACTCCTTTTGCACTCCGACTGCCCCGGAGTGCGACAACCAAGCGGCTGCAAGGAAGGACCAACCATGGTGACGAAGTACGATCATGATAGGGCGAGCAGCAAAATCGCCATTCCGAAGATTCGTCCTGCTTCCTGGAGGGTCTATGTTCAGGGGAAGCACGAAGCGCAATACGTGAGTCGTGTTCTTCGCGAGGCAGGAATCGATGCCACCGAGCCCGCGCCTGAACCGGGACTCACCGACCCACCCTTGTACGCGATTCTCGTTTCGCCGCAAGCCGAAGTGGCTTTGACCCAAGAGGAGCTTGTTGCCCTTCTGGAGCGGGACGACAAACTGACATTGGAGTTGAATTCTCCGTAGGCCGGGGCCGCCGGCCCGACAGGTGGCGGAAGGACTGGACGACCATGACAGCGGAACTCCTCAGCGCCGATTTGCCCGGTTACACCATTCCATTGGAGGGCTTACCCGTCACGGTGGGCCGAGCGTCGGACGTGGCGCTTTGCCTGAGCGATCCCTACGTAAGCCACTACCACTGCAAGATCGAACGGATCGCCGACACGCTCGTCGTTCGCGATCTGGGCTCCCGGAACGGTACCTTCGTCAACGGGTGTCGGGTGACGGAATCGCCGCTAATGCCGGGCGACAAGTTGACAGTCGGGCAGACCAAGTTTCGTGCTCAATACAAACGTCCGAATGACAATGGTCCAGCATCAGACGATCAACCGTAAGCTGGCCGTAGCGGCTGAGGCCTTCTGGCAAAGGCGGTGAGGCACTCTTAAGACGCGTTTCCGACATCGCGTCTCCGCGTTGCGGTTGACATCGGGCGCGGTTCGTGGCATACTCCGTTCATTGGCTACCTTTGCATGCTAGCACCCCAGAGGGGGCATAATGGGCCCTTGCAGGTTGCTGCCCTTGCGGATAGTCTATGTGGATAGCCTTCATTTAGCACCATAAGAGGGTTTCTGGCGATGGCGAACGACATGGAGCAGCTTTATCAGCAGCGCCTGACCCGCTACACCACGGCGATGCGGAACGAGAAGCCCGACCGGATTCCCATCCGGCCCTTCGTGGCGGAGTTTGTTGCGCGCTATGCCGGCTTCACGTGCCAGGACGTGGTCCACGACTACGAGAAGGCCTTTGAGGCCACGCGCAAGTGCGCCGCCGAGTTCGACTGGGATGCCACGGTAAGCAACATGGTATGGGTGTGGACGGGGCTGACCGAGGCCATCTCACTGAAGTACTACGCCGTACCCGGCATCCACCTCCCCGCCGACAAAGCGTTCCAATACGTCGAGCCCCCGGAAGGGGCGGCCTGGATGGGACCGGACGACTACGACGCACTGATCGAAGACCCGACCGGCTACTTGTACAACGTGTGGCTGCCGCGAGTGGCCAACGACGTGGTGGCGCCGGGCGAGCCGTCGACGATGCGGAACAATCTTTCGTTCGTCAAGGGCGGCATGGCGATGATGCAGTATTTTGGCGGGCTGGCGCAGCAGGGGCAACGGTTGCGGGCGGAATCGGGGACCGTTTCGGCAATTGCGGGCATGTTGAAGGTGCCGTTCGACATCATCGCCGACAAGCTTCGCGGCTATAAGGGGCTGTGCATGGACCTGTTCCGCCAACCGGAGAAGGTGATTGCCGCCTGCGAAGCGCTGGCGCCGCACCTGCTGGAGGTGGCCGCGATGACGGCCGATCCGCTTCGTCAGGTGCCCGTCGGCCTGTGGATGCACCGCGGCTGCATGCCGTTCCTCTCGCCGGAGCAATTCGAGCGATTCTACTGGCCCACGCTGAAATGGATTCTGTGCGAACTCCACAACCGCGGCATCCAAACGCTCTTTTACGCCGAGGGCGAATGGAACCCGAACCTGAAATACATTGCCGAACTGCCGGATTTGAGTATTGTGTACCACGTTGACCGGGGCGACATCGAAGAGGTCCACCGAGCGTTGGGGCACAAGTTTTGCCTCAGCGGCGGGATTCCGAACGACGTGTTGGCCCTCGGCACGCCCGACGACGTACGCAGCGCGTGCAAGAAGGTGATCGATGCCGTGGCGCGGGACGGCGGCTACATCATGGACGCAAGCGCGATCATGCAGGACGACACGCTACCGGAAAACCTCCGCGCGATGACTGACTTTACCCGCGAGTACGGCCAATACTAAACCCCGAAGCCAGGGCAGCCTGGAAGCGGCGCCCAGCGCCGTCGCGAACCTTCCCGAATCGCATGGGAGCCCAACCGTGAACCAGATACAACAAACCAACCGCCCTCCCATGACTACGATCCCATGGGAGGAAAAGCTGAAAGAAATGCCGCCGATCCCCGGCGACAAGGAACTGGTCGAGCGTGTGTGGAAACAGACCGACTCGCTCGGGTTCCTGTACATCTACTTCTGTTTGCTCGGGTTCTGAACCATCGGCACGACGGTTCGAATACCAGCCCTTTCCCGGAGATGGAGGAGAGACGTTCATGGCAGAGTTATCACAACTTGCAGAGGCCGTTGCCGGGGTTCGAGAGCCGGAAGTCAAGGCTTTGGTCCAGGAGAAGCTTCAGGCCGGAGTTCCCGCCCCCGATGTGCTCGCCGAGTGTAACCAAGGCATGATCGAGTTGGGCAACCGCTTCGCTCGTGAGGAATGTTTCCTTCCTGAACTGATGTTTGGCGGCATGGTGATGAAGACCGTTATGGCGGAGCTTCAGCCTCACCTGGACGGTGTCCAGACAAAGGGCACGGCCGGAATTGCCGTATTGGGCTCCGTGCAGCACGACGTACACGACATCGGCAAGGACCTCGTGGTGATGATGCTCCGCGGGTCCGGATTCGAGGTGGTCGACCTGGGCGTCGACGTTCCGCCCGCCAAGTTCGTCGACGCCATCCGCGAGCACCGGCCGCAGGTGGTCGGCATGAGCGTGCTGCTCACCACGTGCTACCGTTCCGTCACCGAGACGGTCGACGCCATCAAGGCAGCCGGGCTACGCGACCAAGTGAAGCTCATGGTGGGCGGCGCGGCGGCAAGTAGCTTGTTGGCAGAAAAAACCGGGTGCGATTTCTATGGCAAGACGGCCGTCGACGGAGCCAAGTACGCCGGCGGCCTAGTAGGCGCCGGGTAAGGAGGAACACGATACGATGAACAGCGCGATCGGCGTACGTTCCCTTGCGATTTCCGCCGTGGCCGGCGTCCTTCTGGCGGCCGCGCCAGCCGGCGGCCAGGAGTGGGCCCGCAAAATGTTCAGCCACACCTCGCACGACTTTGGTGTCGTGGCGCGGGGTGCGAAGATGGAGCATCGCTTCACCATCGAGAACATCTACGAGGAAGACGCACGCATCGCCTCGATCCGATCGACCTGCGGATGCACAGCCACGGAAATTACCAAGCGGCACCTCAAAACGTGGGAAAAAGCCGAAATCGTCGCGACCCTCGACACGCGAAATTTCCTCGGCCGGAAAGACTCGACGCTCACGGTCGTTTTCGACCTGCCGTTTCGCGCCGAAGTGCAATTGCACGTCCAGTCGTACATTCGCAGCGACGTCGTCGTTCATCCGGGCGGCGTGCAGTTCGGCTCCGTCAACCAGGGTGCGCCCGCCGAACGGCGGCTTTCGGTCAGCTACGCCGGACGAAATGACTGGAGGATCGAACGAGTTGAATGCGAAAATCCGTTCATTGAAACACAGGTCACGGAATCCGGGCGGGCGGCAGGGCGGGTGACCTACGACCTCGTTGTGCGTCTGACGGCCGATTCCCCGGCCGGTTATCTGCGTGATCAACTGGTTCTGGTAACGAACGATCAGAACCCTCGGGCGGCACGGGTCCCCGTCACGGTCGAAGGAGTTGTCGTTCCGGCATTGTCCGTCCGCCCCTCGCCGCTGATGCTGGGCGTGCTCGCGCCGGGTCAGTCGATTACCCGCCGGCTCGTCGTCCAGGGGCAGACGCCGTTTCGCATCCAGTCGATCCAGTGCGACGACCCCCGTTTTGCATTCTCCGTGGACGACGAGGCAAAGCCCGTCCACTTGGTGTCCGTCACCTTCACCGCCGGTTCCGAGCCGGGCCAGGTCAACAGCACGCTCCGCATCGTCACGGACCTGGGCAGCTCAGCCCACTCGGAGGCAGCCGTTCAGGCGATCATTGCCCCGGCTCAAGCCGATCGGGCCTCGCCGGCTCAGTAGCCGTGCTCCGTATGCCTCTGCACACTCTGCATGCACTCCCTTGGCGCCTTCACTTGCTACCGTTACATTGAGCAATTCGCCTCAGGGTTTGGGGCGAGGTGGATGATGATCGAACCGTCGGATGATTAAGGAATCGACCATGGAAAAGCGAGTGTACAATTTTTCCGCCGGACCGGCCGTGTTGCCCGTGCCGGCTATCGAAGAGGCTCAGCGGCATCTGCTCGCGTTGCCCGGAGTGGGTAGCTCCATACTGGAAATCAGCCACCGGTCCAAGACCTTCACTCACATCATCGAGCAAGCCGAGGCCAACCTTCGCGAGCTGCTCGCCATCCCCAGCAATTATCATGTCCTGTTCCTGCAGGGCGGAGCGCAAATGCAGTTCGCCATGGCGCCAATGAACCTCCTGCACGGAAGCGGTCAACCGGCGGATTACGTGCTGACAGGCTCCTGGGGAAAAAAGGCCATGAGCGAGGCCAAGACGCAGGGTGCAACCCGCATTGCCTTCGACGGCGCCGCGGCAAACTATAATCGCGTGCCCAAGCAGGAGGAACTCGACCTCGACCCCGCCGCTGCTTACGTCCATATTACGTCGAACGAAACGATCGGCGGCGTGCAGTTTCCCTCTGAACCCGATACCGGCAACGTTCCCATTGTTTGCGACGCTTCGTCCGATTTTCTGTCGCGGCCGGTCCAGATGGAGCGCTACGGCATCCTGTACGCATGCGCTCAAAAGAACGCGGGCCCGGCGGGGGTCACCATGGTCATCATTCGCGACGATCTGTGCCAGCGCTCGCCGTCAACCTTGCCCTCCATGCTCAGCTACAAGCTGCATGCTGAAAACAAGTCGCTCTTGAATACCGCCCCGACGTTTCCCATTTACATGGTCGGATTGGTCACTTCTTGGCTTCTTGAGGAAGTGGGCGGGCTGGCCAGGATGCACCAGATCAACCGCGACAAGGCCCAAATACTGTACGACTGCATCGACGGCTCCGAGGGTTTCTACGCCGTCCATGCCGAGCCCGATAGCCGATCGATCATGAACGTGGCGTTCCGTCTGAAAGACGCGAGCCTGGAGGAGCCGTTCTTGAAGGAAGCTGAAAAGCACGACCTGACGGCGCTGAAAGGCCATCGGAGCGTGGGCGGCTGCCGGGCCTCCATTTACAACGCCATGCCGGTCGAGGGCGTGAAGACCCTTTCCCGGTTTATGGACGACTTCCGAGCGAAGAACGCCTGACTCGCTACTCGGGTTTCTCGCGCGCCTCGAACTCCAGCGCCGCCGAGTTGATGCAGTACCGCTTGCCGGTCGGTCGCGGACCGTCGGGAAACACGTGGCCGAGGTGTGCGTCGCATCGGCCGCATAGCACCTCGGTGCGGACCATGTTGCGGCTGTGGTCCGGCCGGGTCTTCACGGCGTTTTCGTCGACCGGTTGCCAATAGCTCGGCCAGCCGGTGCCTGAGTCGTACTTGGTCTCTGAGCTGAACAAGGGCGTGCCGCAACCGACACACTTGTAAAAACCCTCGTCCTTTGTGTTCCAGAATGCGCCGGTGAACGCCCGTTCCGTTTCCTTCAGGCGGGTGACGCGGAATTGCTCCGAAGTCAGCAATTGTTTCCACTCGGCTTCCGTTTGTGGAAGGGGGGTGCATACGTGCGGTTCATCAGGCGCCATGTCGGCCTCCTTTTCACGCAAGACGGACGGGGTTGCACGAATTTGGATCGCCACGAGGAGAACGACCGCGACAGCCCCAATTGCCCCCAGCCAAGCCAGCGGTTTCCAACGCATCCGTTTGCCTCACAGTGGAAGTATCCCTGTACGCATTCTACGCAGAGCGAATGCCACGAGACACCCTGCCGAAGGCGGGTTGCTATTCAGTGGGCGATGACGGGCTCGAACCGCCGACCCCCTCGGTGTAAACGAGGTGCTCTAGCCAACTGAGCTAATCGCCCTGTTCGCACAGGAAGTTGTAGTGTATCGAGCGCGCCCGTTCTGTCAATGGCCTGCTCATGCGCCTTGAGCCGCCAGCCAGCGTTCGGCGTCCAGGGCGGCCATGCAGCCGGTTCCCGCAGCGGTCACGGCCTGTCGATAATAGTCGTCGGCCACGTCGCCTGCGGCAAAAACGCCTTCCACACTGGTGTAAGTCCGCTGCGGGGTCGTCCACCGGATGTAGCCGGCGTCGTTCATCGCCAGTGCGCCCTTGAGGAACGCCGTGTTCGGCGTATGGCCGATGGCGAGGAAGAACCCGGTGATCTCCACTTCCAGGTCCGGCTCGCCTTTGGTGCTCTTCAGCCGGCATCCGGTCACGCCGTCCCGGTCGTTCCCAAGCACCTCGTCGACAACACGGCTCCAAAGGATTTCGATTTTGGGATGGTCCATCGCTCGCGTGGCCATGATCTTCGAGGCCCGCAACTCGTCGCGGCGGTGGACCAAGTAGACCTTGCTGGCAAACTTGGCCAGGTAGTCGGCCTCTTCGACTGCCGAGTCGCCGCCGCCCACCACCACCAGCGGCTTATCGCGGAAACGCGGCAGGGCCCCGTCACAAACGGCGCAGGCACTCACCCCCCGGTTCTTCAGCCGTTGCTCGGACGGCAAGCCCAAATAATTGGCCCGGGCCCCCGTCGCGACAATCACCGCCAGCGCCCCGCACAACGAGCCGTCACAAGCCGTCAATTGGAAGGGACGCCGGTCGAAGTCGACCTCAACGATGTCGTCGGTGACCACCCGCGTTCCGAAGTTCTTCGCTTGCTGGCGCATCAACTCCATGAGTTCCGGGCCACTGACACCCTCCTTTTTATGTGGGGGCAGCGATTGCCTCTGTGGCGACGCAACGGCACTGTCGAGGTACGCCCCTAGATCACCGGTCGGGAGGCCTGGGTAGTTCTCGACTTCGGTGGTCAAGGCAAGCTGCCCGAGTGGCAGGGTGCCATTTTCCTGGTTCTCTTGGGTAATAGCTCCCTCGAATACAAGGGGCTTCAGTTCAGCACGCGCAGCGTAAATGGCAGCGGTCCACGCGGCCGGCCCACTGCCGATGATCACGACCTTTTCCGGCATCTTGTACTCCAAATGGGTTTCTCGGGAAGAACAACTGGCTCTTTCGTTTGCAGGTACGGACGGCCTTTGTTTTCGGGGCGGCACACGGCGTGCGCCTACGCCATTAGAGCGGCTTGCGTCCAACAACGGAAGAGCCAAGAAACGCACATTCCACGGCTTCGAAGCGACAGTTACCCCCCTATCCTGCCTTCATCGCCCATGTTTCCAGAATTCTGCTAAATTCGCCTTGCCTGTTTGCGGCTGTTGCGGTATTTCTACGCCAACTTATCGGCATCGCAGGCGGTTCGGCACCGTCGCCGAGCCGCCGTATCGTTTCCATGGGACGCTCGTCCTCCATTGCTTTGCACTAACGCCAAGAAAGGGCCGTGATGGCCGTGTCTTGCATTGACGGCAGACGCACCTGCCGGCTTTGGGTCGCCCTCTGTATGGCAGTGCTGACCATGCATGCCACGACGGCGGTGGGGCAAGAATTGTATCAGCCGCCACTTCCTGATCCGGTGGTTCCCGAGCCGGGGGGGGACGAGGTGGTCGTCGATGTGCGCGTGGCAGGCAACCGTTCGATTCCGCCTCGCACCATCGCGCCGCACATCCGCGCTTTGCGGGGCTTCATACCAAGGCCGGCAGGCCAGAGCTCTCAAAGCT
>SKZG01000177.1 GCA_007127495.1 Planctomycetales bacterium | reverse complement strand
TTGGGCGCGCATACGCACACCCACGCCGACCACCGGGGCCGGCCCAGCGCGTTCCGGCACGATTTGCAGCGGTCGATCGATACGCTGCGCGAACGGTTCGGCTTGGACAAGATGCCGTTCGCCTTCCCCTACGGCGGACGCGACGCGGGATTCGCCGACGACGATCTCGCAGAAGCCGCCCGCCAAACCGGCGTGACGTGTGGCCTGACCACTGAGCCCGAACTGGTTGAACTCGCTTCCGATCCGTTTCAATGGGGTCGCTTTGACGTCTGCCCTTGGGATACCAGTGCTACCCTCGCGGCGAAGCTGTCCGGCTGGTACAGTTGGGCGCCACGGCTGAACAAACGTTGCGCTCGCTGTGCGAAGCAGCTTTTGCGCCGTGCCAGTCGCCCGTCCGGGAGTTCCCATTCCGATTCATACGTGTTCAGGGATAGCCACTGATGAGCCCCACGCAGGTTGAGCATGCACATTGCGCTATTGGCTGGCCCGCCAAGTATCGCATTCTGGGGGTACAGGTTAGCGCAACCACCTACGACGAAGCCGTCGATGCAATCCTACTGGCAGCCCGGACAAGGCAGCCGGCGATCGTGTCGCTTCACCCGGTTCATGCGTTGATACCGGCGAGCAACGACGTTCGCCTGCGCGAGGCCGTGAACCGCTTCGATATGGTCGCGCCCGACGGGCAACCGGTCCGCTGGGCATTGAAGTGGATACACGGGGTCCGACTCGAGGATCGCGTGTACGGACCTGAGTTGATGCTGCGTGTGTGCAGCCGCGCTGCACAAGAGGGTGTTGGGGTGTATCTGTATGGCAGCACGCAGGCAATTATTGATGCGCTCTCCCACAAGCTTCCCGCCCGGTTTCCCGGACTGAAGATTGCCGGAGCTGAGTCGCCACCATATCGGGAGTTGACGGCAGACGAAGACGAGGCTACAGTCAGGCGAATCAATGATAGTGGAGAGGGCATCGTGTTCGTCGGCCTGGGCGCGCCCAAGCAGGATTGGTTCGCACATGAGCACCGCAATCGGATTTCCGCCGTGCAGGTGTGCGTGGGCGCCGCCTTCGACTTCCATGCCGGTACCGTACCGATGGCTCCCCCGTGGATGCAACGTAACGGACTCGAATGGCTCTTCCGCTTGTGCATGGAGCCAAAGCGCTTGTGGAAAAGATATCTGACAGCCAACTCGCAGTTCGCGATCCGACTCGCAGCCGCGCTAGTACGGCGCGGCAGCATTCAAAGGTGATTATGTCACGCGCGATACATCTTCCGTCCCGATCGAGCCGGCAACAGGCCTCGCGGGCGTCCTCCGCGCAACATTCGCCCGGCGTGAAGCTGACGCTGTGCGGCACGGGCAGCGCTGTGCCGTCGTGGGTGGTGGAAAACGACTATTTTGTGCAGGAATTGGGGCTCGACACGTCGGCGGAGTGGATTGTCACGAAAACCGGCATTCGGCAGCGGCGCTTTGTCGGAACCGACGGAAGCGCCGCCGCACTGGCAACGGACGCCGCGCGGCAGGCGCTCGATGCCGCCGGCAAGCACCCCGGCGACGTGGAGCTGATCATAGTCGCCACCAGTTCACCCGACTACAGCATGCCATCGACCGCCTGCCTTGTGCAGCAGCAGTTGGGCGCGGCCCGTGCCGCGGCCTTCGACCTGGTCAACGCCTGCTCCGGTTTCGCCTATGCGTTCGATTGTGCAGCTCGGTATCTGAGCACGGGCATGGAAACGGTGTTGGTCGTAGGCGTCGATCTCGGGAGCCGGCTGGTCGACATGCGGGACCGCACCACCTGCGTGTTCTTTGGCGACGGCGCCGGGGCGGCCGTGCTTTCCGCCGGGGGCCGTGGCCGGCTGCTGGCCACCACGCTCCATGCGCGGGGCGACACCAACTCGATGCACGCGCCCCTCGGAGGTCATGTCGTGATGAACGGTCGCGCCATCTGGAACTTCGCCACCCGCGTCTTGGCAGACACCGTTCGCGACCTGTGCCGACAAGCCGGCGTCGCCGTGGACGACCTCCGCCTTGTGGTGGCGCATCAGGCCAACTGGAACATTCTCCGCTGCGCGATTGAGGAACTGGGGCTGCCGTTGGACCGCGTGGCCTACAACGGCGACCGTTACGGCAACACGTTGGCGGCCAGTATCCCTCTGGCCCTCGATGAAGGCCTCCGCCAGGGCCGCGCCAATGAGGGCGATTTGATCGCCCTGGTCGGCTTTGGCGCCGGGCTGGCATGGGGAGGGCAGTTGTTGCAATTGTGATGCCGCCCGCAGGCCGCCCTTCAGCCAATCGAGGAGCTTGCAATGACAATCCGATTACCGTTTTCCTGGGCCGCCTTGGCCGAGGTTCGGCGCCGTCATGGACTTTCTGCGATGATCCAACGTGTCGCCTCCCGATTGGCCACCCGCCTGCTGTGCCTGGAAGTGGTCGAGATGGTCTGGCTGGACGTCGCCGACCTGCCGATGTCGTTGGTTCCCGATCCGCAGTTCGAATGTCGCTTCCTCACGCCGGCGGAAGTGGCGCGCTTCGCGCAGGATTCAGTCAACGAGATTGAGCCGGAGTTCGTCCGCCGCGCCGAGGTCGGACGGGACCGCTGCTTTGCGATCCTCGATGGGGAACGATTAGCCGCCTACGGCTGGTACGCCCTGCGGTCGATCGAGCCGGAGCACAGCTACGGGGTTGGAATGTCGTACCCGGATGACGTGGCCTACATGTACAAGGGGCTCACAATGCCCGACTATCGCGGCCGGCGATTGCACGGTATTGGCATGGCGCTCGCACTGCGGGAGTTGGCCGCGTCGGGCGTCGCGCGGCTGATCTCGACGGTCGAGTGGACCAACTGGGGGTCACTCCGAAGTTGCCAGCGGCTGGGCTATCGTCGCCTGGGCCGCCTCTGGGTGTTTCGCTGCCGCAGGTTCTGCCGCTTCCGGGCGCCCCGGGCCGCGCACCAACGCGGTGTGCGGTTTGGTCCCGATGCCACAGTGGAGTCGCGCTGAGTGCCCCTTTTGCCGATATTTGAGAGCTACCAGGACGGGACGACACGGCACGTCGGAGGGGGTATCGTCGCTACCAAGGAGCGGGAAGCCCAATACTTGCCGTTGTGTGGCATGCGATCCGGCGAATGTGTGGCGGCAACGCGGTAACCGTGCGGCGGTTTCGGACAGTGTCTTTAAACGTCAGCGTTCTCATAATGTTTTGGCTGTAGGTGAGATTCAGCTCGGCGTGGAATACGCACGTGATCTCGGATACGCCACCCAGGCCTTCGCCCAGTGCTTATGGGAAGGACAAATCTGGTCGAACGCCTCCCAAATACCAGGCACGACCCACCGAGACGATCTTGGCCTGATGGGCGTTGCGTTCAACTTCGGAATCACCCGGTAAGGGACGTCGTTAACCGTTCACCGCAGGCTACCTTTCTTCCTGTGCGGGGAGAGTAAGCAGTCTGCGCTGCGGCCCCGTGGAAGGCTGCGGAACGCCGACGGAAATCCATAAACCAGTACAGGGCTGCGAGCCTAAAGCTTGCAGCCCTGTACCATTTCTGGGGGTCTGTGCGACGCCGGAGACCGGCTTTCGGGCAGTTCCAGCGCATGGCTACCGGGTCCGGCCCGTTCGGCCTCCGCCCCGTGCCGCCGGAGCAATACGGCTACATGCTGGGCAATGGAGCGGGCGGGTGACGAAAAAGACCCCGCAGCCGGAAGACTGCGGGGCCTTGGTTCTCAGCCGGTGTGAAGGAAGCGGTTCAACTTACGGGCGCCAGCCCAGTGTAGGGCTGACAATCAGTGAATTCAACTGAAGGCCCGACACAGTAGC
>SKZG01000395.1 GCA_007127495.1 Planctomycetales bacterium | reverse complement strand
CGCCGCCATGCTGGTGGCCGGCATCATGGGTTTCCTGGCCGTCGCGGCCGTGCGGCCGGATCCGAATCGCCGATTGCTCGACGACCTTCCGGTGCTCGAGGGCCTTCACACCTACCGGGCGATCGATAGCGTGGACTTCCTGCGGTCTTTGTATCGGGCAGGCCTATTCCAGGAGGAATGGCCGGCCGAGGAGAAGCTGCCTGGCGAGGAGGAGGTGCTGCATAGCAAGGAGGATGAGTTTCCCGGCACGATTGCCTTGCTCGATGCGGCCGAGGCCGCGCGGCAACGGATCGAAGCGATGGACCCGGCCGAGAAGCAGCACTTACAGCGGCGCCGACGGCAGTTCGAGTCGCTCGATTCCGCCGAACAGGCGCGCTTGCGCCGCCTTCACCGCGACCTGGCAGCCGATCCCAACGCCCAAACCTTGCACGCGGTGGCGGTGGGCTACTACGACTGGCTCAGGGCGCTACCGCCAATCACGCGCGCCGAGCTGCTCGAATTGGAGCCGGAAGACCGCGTCGACAAAGTGCAGAGCCTTCTGACTCGACAGGCGGCCGAACGGGCCCGGAAGCTGGGATCCGACGAAGCACGGATCCTCTGGACCTGGCTTTCGGAATCGGCCGACCGGCTCATCGAGGCCGTCCCGGAGCCGGGAAAGACCATGATCCGCCGGGAATCGGACCCTCACCGACGACTCGCACGCTTGTTCATGACCCTGCGCACCTTCCGATCGTCCGATGCCGTTCGGCGCGTGATCGATCAGGCATTCGATGACGATGACTTGGCCGGGCTTCGCGCTCGACTGCCGGAACGCTCGCGATTGGAACTCGAGCAGCATCCGACGGAGGTGCAGTGGCGCATTGTGAAGGAGTGGATCCGACAGTTGCTTCGGCACCGCGCGACCGGTCGGGCGCCGGGCGGACCATTTGCCGACACGGAGGAGCAAAGCCTCATGGAGTTCTTCGAAAACGAACTGGACGACGCCGAGTTCGATCGGCTGCTGGCACTGCCGGCGGAAGAAATGCAGCGCGAGCTTCAGCAGCTTTATTTGCAGCGCAGCCGGAGCGGTCCGCCCGGGCGCTTCCGGCGCCCCGGCCCGTCCGGCCCCCGACCGCGGCCTGGCGGTCCCCGCTCACCCGCGCATGGCGCACCCCCTGCGCCGCAACGGTTCCATCCTGCCCCGCACTGACCGGCTGCCTGGGGCAGCCCCGATTTACACCAAATGCACGCGACTTCTGAATGGGGTTTCACGTGAGTGCGTCCCAATGCCGCTCGATCTGTTCCAGGCTTTGGCCTTTGGTTTCCGGTACGTAGCGCCAGAAGAAGAGCGTGGCAACCAGGCAGATGCCCGCCGCGGTGAAGAACCCGGCGTGCATGCCGAAGGCGCCGACGAACCAGGGGAACGCGAAAGCCGACGCCGCGTTGGTCGACCAGTTGGCAAACGTGGCGATCGAGGCCGCCCGCCCACGCACCCGGTTCGGGAAGATCTCCGGCGTGAGCACCCAAATGACGGCGCAAATCGAGAAAGCGATGGCCGCCATGTACACGTAAATGGCCGCGCCGATGGCGATGCCCAGCGCGCGGCTCATCGGGGCGGCGATGGTGGCGGCGGCAGCATCGTCGAGCGGCGCGGCCCCGCCGGCCAGGAACAACGTGCCGATGACCACCAACGCCCCGGTGACGACCGCCATGCCGCCGATCAGCAGCGGCCGGCGCCCGAGACTGTCGATGAACATCAGCGCCAGGATGGTAAACACCAGATTGGTCACGCCCAGGCCCACCTGCCCGAACAGAGCGGCGATGTCTTCGAACCCGGCCGCCGCGAGAATCCTCGGCCCGTAGTACACGACGATGTTCACCCCGGAAAGCTGCCCGAACACCGAAAGCATCACGCCGACCATCAGGGCCGTGCGCAACCCGGGCCGGAACAGTTCGAGCACCGAGCCCCGGTCCTGTCCGAGCGACCGGAGTATATCGTTCATTTCCGTTTCCGCGACGGCCGGTCCCTCGACCCGGCCAAGGATGGCCCGCGCCCGCTGCGGGTGGCCCGCCTTCACCAGCCAGCGAGGGCTTTCCGGCACGAGGGTCAACAGCAGGCTGAACGCCGCGGCGGGGATCATCTCGACAGCGAACATGCCGCGCCACACTTCATCGGCAATCACCCAGGTGAGCCAGTGACTGAACTCGACGATTTCCGTGCGATTCCGGGCAACGTCCAACAGCAGGTAGTTCGAGAAGTAGGCGGCCAGGATGCCGATAACGATCGACAACTGGTACAGGGCCACGAGCCGTCCGCGAATGGCTGCCGGGGCGAACTCGGAAATGTACATCGGCGCCAGGACCGACGCCATACCGACCCCAACGCCGCCGATCATGCGTGCGGCGATGAGCCACTCAAAGTTCGGCGGCACGGCCGAGCCGAGCGCCGAGATGAAGTAGAGCACGCCCGAGAGGATCAAGATCGGCTTCCGGCCGAACCGGTCGCCGAGCGCTCCGGCCACGGCGGCACCCCCGATGCAGCCGATCAGGGCGGAACTAGCAAACCAGCCCAAGGCCAGCGAACTCAGTGCATACTGGGTTTCCACGAAACCGATGGTTCCGGAGATCACCGCCGTATCGAAACCGAACAGGAACCCGCCCAGGGAGGCGACTGTGCAGATTGCGGCCAGGTAGAGGCCGCTTCCGCGTTGTGGCACTACGGGCCCGGTGGGAAGGCTCTCATGCGATCGTGCAAGCGTCATGCGTCGGCTCCAGAATGTGACTTCGCATTTCCTCCAGTCGCTGGCAGCAGTACCACTGCATGCGCGGCAGGTGGAACGGCCCCTTCCACATATTCCCCTTCAGCGGCGTCGAAACCGTCCCGTCGCGGTGCAGGTAGCCGTACCATTCTCCGTGCACCGGATCGGGGAAGTGCGCGTATGCCCAGTCGTGGACCAGCCGGTGCCACCGGGCGTACTTCGCCTCGCCGGTCAACTGCCAGGCCAGCAGCGTGGCGATGATCGCCTCGTTGTGCGGCCACCAGAACTTCATGTCGTGCCAGTACTCGGTGGGTGGAAGGCCCCGAGCGTCGCGGTGGTACAGGATGCCGCCGAAGCGGTCGTCCCAGCCCAACTCGAGCGACCAGTCGACAATGGTCGTGCCCAACCGGATCAGGCGCGCGTCGTTCCCGCGGAGGCGCGCCTCTTCGAGGATGAACCAGCCGGCTTCGATCGAATGGCCCGGGCATACCAGCCGCCCGTCGAACGTGTCGTAAAACTCGCCCCCGGGCCCGACGGTTTCCAGAACGCAACGGAGGTCGGGCTTCATGAAGTCGCGCTCGATCTCGCCGATCGCCCGGTCGATCACCTCAGTGGCCAGGGGATCGTCAATGGCCTTCCATAGCTCTTGGGCGGTAACCAGAAGGATCATGGGCATGGCCAGGCCCTTCATGGGCCGCGTGGCCGGGCATACTTTCGCCTCGCACAAGCCCGGCGTGTCGTGGTACCGGAGCACCATTTGGAACAGGTCGAGCGCCTGCCGCTTCGACGCTTCGTCGTCTGCCGCCTTGCCATAGGCCGCCAAGGCGATGATGGCGAAGCATTCGGAGAACAGATAGCGCCGTTTGCGCAGCGGCTGCCCGCCGCGCGTCACGGAAAAGTACATCCGGCCGTCGGCGTCGAAGCAGTGCTTGTTGAGGAAGTCGATGCCGTGCCGCGCCAGGTCGAGCCATTCCTGCCGCGGCTGGACCGTGCTGTACAGCGTGGCCAGCAGCCAGGCGAACCGGCCCTGGAACCAGACCGGCTTGTCGGTTTGTAGCGGGGTTCCGTCCCGAT
>SKZG01000589.1 GCA_007127495.1 Planctomycetales bacterium | reverse complement strand
GTTCCGGAGTGTGCCGCCAGCCGACGCCTAGCGCCACGGCCTCTGCCGCGCCCCCGTTTGTGGATATTTCGGGGGACGGTGCCGCTGATCGCTTTGCCGGGCTTGAGGACGAGACCGAGGCGCCTTCGAAATACCTGTCGATCTTCATCGACGAGGCCGAAATGTCGCTTGACCAATTGACGGAGAGCCTTCTGGCCGACGAGGCATCGGGGGGATGTGCAACCGTCGAACGGCTGTTGGTCACGGCCCATCGCATCAAGGGGTCGGCCGCGTCGGTCGGGCTGAACCGGGCCGCCAAGTTGGCGCATTTGATGGAGGACGGACTGCAAACCTTGAACGAGTTACAGCGCCCTCTGACGCCGCCGATGACCGACGCCTTGCTTTCCTGTACCGATGGGCTGCGCCGCTATGTCGAGGGCTTGAAGCACGGCAACCCGTCCACGGACGACTTCCAAACGCTGGCCACGGCTTTGGTCAACGCGCAGGCTTCCGTCGTACTTCCCGGCGCAACCTCGTCTTCTGTTCCTGCTACGGCGCAGACGAGCGGCCCGGCAGACACCCCACAGGACGTTCAACAGATTTCGGAAGAGCGCACGCGGGAACGTCGTGAAGTCGTACTTGGCGATGACCTCCGCGCCAAGATCGCTGCATTATCGTCCGATCAGGATTCCACCTTTGCCGGCTTTGTCGTGTTCGAGCCCAATCTGCCGCTCGTGGGACTGAAGGCCCAGCTCTTGCGGGAAAAACTCGCCAATCTCGGCGACTTGTGCTACTTCGACCCTCCCGGCGACGATTTGGACGCTCTGGACTCCATCGAAACAATTTCTTTCGGGCTGGTAACGGAAATGAGCCCGGACGTGGTCATTCGCCAGCTCCGGGTCGCAGGTGTGGAGGATTTGCGTGTGGAGCCCTTGCGCCGTTCTGTCACCGGCAAGGCGCCGGAGGCCTCCACGACCCCATGTCCCCAAATCAGCGTGCCCGACCCCGAACCTTCCGCCGGCGGCGAAGTGTCCGACGCGGCCCGGCGTACTGGGGAGACGGCCGGCGATGCACCGCGCGGGCCGGCCAAAACGCGCCCTGCCGACGCCGGCAACAGACCGGCCGAAACGCTTCGGGTCGACATTGAGCGGCTTGATCATCTAATGAACCTCGCGGGGCAACTGGTGATCAACAAGGCCCGATTCAGGCAGATCGGCGAAAGCCTCAAGCAGGCCTTGATCGGTAAGCAGTCGTCGCAATTGCTTACGAATGCCCTGAGTGGGTTGCGGAAAATGGCATCGGTTCCAGGCGATGGTCACCCGCTCGAGCCGCAGGCGGAACTGGCGGAATGGCGAGCCGGCGCCCGCCGCATTCAGTCCGACCTTGAAGCGGTGGAACGCGATCTGTGCAAAATAGCCGACATTCGGCTTGCTTCGAATGACCTGATGGAAACTATCCACCAGCTCGATCGCGTCGCCGACGGCATCCAACAGAGCGTGATGGACACGCGCATGCTTCCCATCGGCCCGCTATTCAGTCGCTTCAAACGAGTCATCCGCGACATCACCCGAAGTAATGGCAAGCAGATCAGGCTAGTCATCAACGGCGAGAAGACCGAACTGGACAAACGAATGATCGACGAGCTGGGCGACCCGCTCATTCACATGGTCCGCAACTCAGCCGACCACGGCATCGAATTACCCGACGACCGGGAAGCGGCGGGCAAATCCAGGGAAGGCACCGTGCAACTGAACGCCTTCCATCGCGGTAACAGTATCGTTATTGAAGTGACCGACGACGGCAAGGGTCTCGACCCGGAACGCATTCGCCGAAAGGCGATAGAGAAAGGACTTCTCTCGGAAGCCGACGCGGACCGCATGACTCACCATCAGCTTTTTCAGCTCATTTGGGAACCCGGACTGAGCACCGCACAGAAGGTGACCGAGGTGTCGGGACGTGGCATGGGCATGGACATTGTCAAATCAAAGATTGAAGAACTTAACGGAACGGTAGACCTTCAAAGTGAACCGGGCCAAGGCACGACAATGACCATCAAGCTTCCGTTGACCTTGGCCATCCTCCCGAGCCTGATGGTCGAGATCGACAGCGACGTGTTCGCCATGCCCCTGGAATCGGTGGTCGAGATCGTGAGCGTGCGCCCGCAAGACATCACGACCATCCACGGCCAGTGGACGGCGAGGGTGCGGGGACGGGTGGTCAGCCTGGTACGCCTCGAACAGCTCCTGTTGTTCCACCGCGGAGACAACGAGTCCACCGACGGCACGGAGGAAACCACGTTGGTGATCGTGGGCGCTGCAGGTCGGGAGATCGGGCTGGCCGTCAATCGGGTTCTCGGTGAAGAAGATGTTGTCATCAAATCCATGGCGGAAAATTACCGTAACGTACCCGGTATCGCCGGTGCCAGTATCCTGGGTGACGGCCGGGTATCGCTGATACTCGACCTCGCGGCCCTGCTCGACATGTGTGCCGGCACCAAGGGAACCGCAACGTCGAACGTGTAGATTGGAAAGTGTGCGAAGGAGACAGTTTCCTGCTTCCTGCGAACGATTCGTCCAAAGGAAAGCCTGCAAGCGATCCGCAGCACACCACTGAATCGCAGCACACCACTGAATCAAGGAGAGGACCTTAACAATGCATGCCTGTATCGAAGACCCGAAATTGGCCGTGTTGCACCAATTATTCGCGTCGGCAACCCATGATGCGTCGGCGGCCATGTGCCGATGGACCGACGGACTGATCACCTTGACCCTCGACGAGGTTCGCGAGTTGCCGTTGGCGGCGGCGGCCGAGGAGCTTGGGCTTGGTGACGACCTGCTAACGATGGTTGTACTGAGCCTTCAAGGCGAGGTCGGCGGCGAGATGATTCTAACCTTCGACAACGACAACGGCCGGCAACTGGTCGCCGCGTTGCTCGGGCGCCCTGCGAACGAGGATGCACCATGGAGCGACTTGGAGAAATCGGCGCTCACCGAAACGGGAAATATCCTTGGTTGCGCATATATGAATGCAGTCACCCGACTGATCCATCACGAGCTTGTACCCTCGGCTCCTTATTTCATCCAAGATTACGGGGCAAGTGTACTTCAACAAGCACTGATGGTTCAGGCCATGACAAGCGATCGCGTACTGGTGTGCCGCACCGGTTTCCATCGCTCCGGCGAGGAACTCAACTGGCGGGTGCTCTTTGTGCCCACCGAGGCGCTGCGCGACGCGATGGAACGCGCGTTGCACGGCCGGCCCGACACACGCCCGCATCACGGATCATCGTAGCCGTCCACGCGGACTGTCCCCCCGCGCGCAGGCGCGACGACCGCCCGCGCCATCGACCCTTATAGTATTGAACGAAACAAGTATGCTACCAGCGACATCAGAGGAACAGGCCATGTTATCGCCAACCGCCGTTGCCATTTCGCAAGTGACCAGCGTCGGCATGGGGCATGCCGCGGTGGGCGGGCATCCGATGCGGCTCACTGCGGTGCTGGGCTCCTGCCTCGGAGTGGCCCTCTATCACCGGCGCACGCGCCTTGGTGCAATGAGCCACGTGGTCCTGCCAAACTCCGCCGGACGGGATGCCCATCCGGCCAAATTCGCCGATACGGCCATTCCACACATGATCGCATTGTTGGAGCAGCAGGGAGCGCACGGCGGCAACCTGATTGCCAAGATTGCGGGCGGAGCCTGCATGTTCGGAGCGACGGGCCCCATGCAAATCGGTCTGGCCAATGCGGAGGCCGTACGCCGAGAGCTTCAGTCGCGCCGTATTCAACTCGTTGCTGAAGATATCGGCGGGTCGAAAGGGCGGCGCGTCGTCTTCG
>SKZG01000150.1 GCA_007127495.1 Planctomycetales bacterium | reverse complement strand
TTAGACACCCCCTAAACCAACGAGACATTTCTAATGGCGCGAAACAGGGGACATTTCTAATGGTTGACAACACACCGTGAAAAAAAAGCGGCTCTTCCGTTTCCAGGATAGCTTAAGTACCCCCACACAGGAGGCATCATGCCGAGCCACTATCTTCCGCCTCGATATAGCGGTATTCTTCGACGATGTTCAGGGCGTGATTGCCGATCCGTTCCATTTGGACGCCGATGTCGATATTCAGCAGTTCCGCCTCGATATCGCCGCCTTCGCGCATGCGCGCCGTGGCATTCTTTCGCAGCGACTTGCGCATTTGATCGGTCGTTTCCTCCAGTCGCTGGGCGTGGGCCAGACCGGCGTCGGTCACGTGCCGGAACAATTGCTCGCGATAGAACGCGATAAACTCCTGGATCGTGTTGGCGAACTCCAGCAGCCGCGAATTGGTGTCGGGGTCGAATTCCTTCTTAGTGCGGTATTTCTTGCGAACGAGCTTCGTCAACCGGCTGATACAGTCGGCCACTTGTTCCATTTCGGAAACCACTTGCAGCATGGCCGCCACCGATTGCGCATGACGCTCCGCCAAATGGTGGGTGGAACTCCGTACCAGGTAGTTGGTAATATCGGAAAGCATGACGTCCGTGAGGCGTTCCATCGCGCGCAGGTCTTCAATGTCGGACGAGCAATCGTCCTTCGGGTGCTCGAATATCTTGACATACCGGTCCATCATCTCCTGGTTCAACGCCGCCATGCGGCGAATCGCGCTCTCGGCTTCCGGAAGGTTCAGTTCACCCACGTCGACCAAGCCCGGCGAAATGAATTGCAACCGTTCCGGTTGCGCCGGGCCGTCGCCGGGTTCCTTGACCCAGTGCATAACGATCTTTGCCAACCAGGGCGTGAACCCGATCAGCAATGCGCTGTTCAAGAAATTGAACATCGTGTGAAACAGGGCAAGGCTGATGGCCAAATCGGTTCCCAGGCTGTTGGGGTTTCGAAACGCTTCCGGCAAGCGGACGGCCAACCACTCGATGAACCCAACGAAAAAGGGAAACACACACAGCATCCATGCAACGCCAATGGCGTTGAAAAGCAGGTGGGCGCGGGCGGTCCGTCGGGCATTGGCATTGGCGCCCAGCGAGGCCAACCATGCGGTAACCGTCGTGCCCATGTTCTCGCCCAGCACAATGGCGGCCGACATGTCAAAGTCAATCCATCCGTTCGCCGCCAAGGTGATGGTAATGGCCATGGCGGCCGAAGACGACTGCACACACACCGTCAGCACGGTTCCAAAAACAATGAACAGCAGAAGAGAAAAGAAACCATGCCCGCTCAGCGACGTCACCAAGTCACGGATCCACATGGCGAACTCCGGCGTGGTTTTCATGGCCTGATGGACGTCGGGTACGGCTTCCCGCAACAAGGCAATTCCCAGGAAGATCAGGCCAAACCCTATGAGCGACTCGCCCAGACTGCGGGGCCTGCCCTTGGTGATAAACAGCAAGGGAATGCCCAAGCCCACCAAGGGGAGGGCCACGCTGCCCAGATCGAACTTGGGCACGAACGCAATAATCCACGCCGTCAGGGTCGTCCCCAAATTGGCCCCCATCACCACGCCGATCGCCTCGCGCAGGGTCAGCAGGCCCGCATTCACAAAACTTACCGTGATGACCGTGGTGACCGAACTCGACTGCATCAGGCAAGTCGTGAGGAATCCGGTCAGCAGCGCGGCGAACCGGTTCTTGGTCATCGTCGCCATGATTTGCCGCATCCGTTCGCCAGCCGTCTTCTGGATGCCCTCGCTCATGACCTTCATCCCGAACAGAAACACGCCGAGACTGCCAAGGATGGTAAGAAAGATGAGCATGCGAGACCGAGGTAAAGGGAGGCGCTTTCAGCCCGTTATCGGAGGTTCGTAGCGGGTGCCTTGCGGAAAGTCGTTGCCGGAAGCGAAAGCATCTTACCGGTTTAACGCTCGCCGGCCCCGCCGTCAAGACTCCCCACGGCTTGGGGCAGGGACAATGCGATGTCCGGGGGGGCGCTGTCGGCAACCGAGCCGATCTGCGATGGAGTGTCGCGTGCGGGCGGAAAACGCCGCCAAACCCGCAGTGAACTCCTCGCGCGAACCACCATGACCCCCCTTGGTGGCTGGCCTGCTCTGGGTTCGGATTGGTCTTGCTCCAATCGGCCCTTTCGGCGAAACTACGCCCGAAGTGTATCCTACGACTCGCGGCGGGTTAAAGAACCGCTTTCCCGTGCGCTGGACGTCCTGTCCCTGCGTATTTCCACGGGCAAGATGCCCGTGCTGCGGGAGCGCGCAAACGGCACGCGGCGAGTATCCACTCCATCCGATTTCCCAACGATCGTGAGAGCAGGTCATGGACGAACAGAAAGGCCAGAAACCGCCCGCCCCGGAAAACCGCACACCTGGCAACCCCCAAGCGTACCTGGCCCCGACGGCGCGGTTCGATGATCAGGACGATCTGACCCTCGCCGGCGTTTGGCGCGTGCTGCGTCGTCGATGGAAAGTGGTGCTGACGGTCCCGATCTTTACGATGATCGCGGCCGCCGGATATCTCCTGGTTGCAACGCCGCGCTACGAGGCCGAAGTCGTATTGCTGCCACCCGAACCACACCACGTCGAAGCGCTGAACATCAAGGGAATCAACCAGGTGACCAGCTCGCAGCTTTACGACATCTTCGTCAGGAACCTTAGAAGCCACTCCCTGCGGCGCCGGTTCTTTGACGAAAACGGCCTGTTTTCCGTCCTGGGCGATGCCAATTCTGGATCGGAGCAGCGGGTCTTTGAGGAACGCTTCAGCGAGCTGTTGAAGGTCAGGGAAGGCACGCGGGACCAAAAGGACTTCGTCTACGTCACCTTGTTGAACGAATCGCCCGACCTCGTTACCACATGGCTGAACGAATTCGTGCAGCTTACGGTGACCAGCACGCTCGAGGAGATCGTGGGCGGTGCCACCCGGCGGATTGGGAACCAGCGCGACAACCTGCGGGAGCATATCCGGATTGCGCGCGAGGCGGCACAGCAGCGCCGCGAGGACCGGATTGCCACCCTGGCGGAGAGGATTGCCGTCCTCCGCGACGAGCAGCGGCGCCGCGATCGCCTGGTCGTGCTCGACGAACAAATCGCCATCGCCCGCGAGTTGAACATCATGGACCGCAACGACGCCCTCGCGCGCCTGATGAAGGAGCAGAGCGTGGGCCTGAGTGTCACCACCGCGCCCGAACCGGCCTACCTGCGCGGCGTCAACGAGCTTGTTGCTGAGCGGGAAGCCGTCGAGAAGCGGGAAGACGACGATCCGTTCCTTTCCGGGTTGCGCGAGGTGGTTGCCGAAATGGAGGTGCTCAAGGTGCGCACCAACGACGACCCGTTCATACCGGGCCTGCGCGACAAGGAGGAGCAAATTGCGCAGCTCGAGGCGGGCCTGGCGCAATTGCGGGAATCGACTTCCGGCATTCTGCCCGCCCGGATTGACCGGAGAGCCATCGTTCCGGAAAGGCCGGCCAGCCCCAGAAAGATGCGAATCCTGGCCATGAGCCTCGTGGCCGGATTGCTTCTGGGCGTGTTCGCCGCCTTCCAGGCCAATGCGCTGGAATCGTAGAGGGCATCCGATGAAGCTGCTCGTTACCGGGGTTGCCGGCTTCATTGCCGCCCGTACCGCCGCCATGCTGCTCGACAGCGGGCACGGCGTGGTTGGCATTGATAACCTCAACGACTATTACGACGTCCGGCTGAAGGTGTACCGCCTGGGCGAGCTTGCCCACGCGGCCGGTGCGGACGCCTCGCTGCAAAGCCGCCTGGATCCCGAACG
>SKZG01000110.1 GCA_007127495.1 Planctomycetales bacterium | reverse complement strand
TCTCTACGACGTGTGAACGCCGAACGGGTAGGGGTAGGTCAGTCAGATCAACCAGGGATGCGCCGGGCGTTCAACGCGTCTTTTCGGTGCAGATTCATGGCGGTTTCTTCGCGGGCGAGGCGAAGGTCGGCGTCAATCATCATGCCGACAAGGGCCTCGAACGAGGTAGCCGGTTCCCAGCCGAGTTGCCGACGGGCTTTCGAGGCATCGCCCAGCAGGAGGTCGACCTCACTGGGGCGCAGGTACTTCGGGTCCATCGCCACGTGGTCCTCCCACCGGAGCCCAACGCGGTCGAATGAAAGTTGCAGGAACTCGTGCACCGAGTGGGTTTCGCCGGTGGCGATGACGTAATCGTCGGGCTCGTCTTGCTGGAGCATGCGCCACATGGCGTCTACGTAGTCGCCGGCGTAGCCCCAGTCGCGCTTCGCGTCGAGGTTGCCCAGGTAGAGCTTCGATTGCAGCCCTTCGGCAATGCGGGCAGCGGCCCGGGTGATCTTTCGGGTGACGAACGTTTCGCCCCGGCGCGGCGACTCGTGGTTGAACAGGATACCGTTGCAGGCGAAAAGCCCGTATGCCTCGCGGTAATTCACCGTTTGATGGAACGCAAACACTTTGGCGCAGGCATAGGGGCTGCGCGGGTGGAATGGGGTGGTTTCCGTTTGCGGCACCTCGTGAACCTTGCCGTACATCTCGCTCGATGAGGCCTGATAGTAACGCACCGGCTTACGAGCGTTGAGCTGCCGCGCCGTTTCCAGAAGCCGCAGGGTGCCCATGGCCACCGAATCGACGCTGTACAGCGGCTGATCGAACGAGACCCGAACGTGACTTTGAGCGCCCAGATTGTAGATCTCATCAGGCTCGATCTCGTGGACCAGACGCGAAAGGCCGGAACCGTCGCACAAATCGCCATGGTGCAGGATGAGCTGCGCGTCGGCCTCGTGTGGGTCTTGGTACAGGTGGTCGAGCCGGGCGGTGTTGAAACTGCTCGCCCGCCGGATAATGCCATGGACTTCATAGCCCTTGGCCAGCAGGAGTTCTGCAAGGTACGATCCGTCCTGGCCGGTAATGCCGGTAATGAGCGCTCGCTTCATAAGATGTTGGGTAGGTGCTAGGTGCTAGGTGCTAGGTGCTGTTCGAACCAATCGATGGTTTGCTTCAGGCCGATCTCGAAGGGGGTGGCGGCGGTGAAGCCGATTTCGCGGGCGGCGCGGCTGACGTCAAGGCAGCGCCGGGGCTGCCCATCGGGCTTCGTCGGATCCCAACGTATGGCGCCTCGGTAACCGCACAATCCTCGCAGCAGCTCAGCCAGGTCGAGAATGGTGATTTCGCGTCCGGAGCCGAGATTCATCGGTTCCGGGCTGTTGTAGCGGTCGGCGGCCAGGGTGATCGCCTCGGCCGCGTCGGTCGCATAGAGGAACTCGCGGCTCGCCCGTCCCGTACCCCATACTTCGACGTACGGACTTCCCAACTCGCGGGCCTCGACAAACTTGCGGATCAGCGCAGGAATGACGTGGCTCGAGCGGGGATCGAAATTGTCGCCCGGACCGTACAGGTTCACGGGAAACAGGGTGATCGCGTTCATGCCATACTGCTGGCTGTACGCCTGCGCTTGCACGAGCATCATCTTCTTGGCCAGGCCGTAGGGCGCGTTGGTTTCTTCGGGATACCCGTTCCAGAGGTCCTCTTCCTTGAACGGCACCGGTGTGTGCTTCGGGTAGGAGCAGATGGTGGCAAGGCCGACGAACTTCTCGACGCCGTGCTTGCGGCACTCCTCGATCAAATGGATGCCCATGACCGCATTATCGTAGAAGTAGGTCCCTGGATTTTCGCGGTTGGCGCCGATGCCACCGACCACCGCCGCCAGGTGGATGACCATGTCCGGATTGACCGCAGTGAGCATGGCGCGGATGTGCTCCACGTCGCGCAGGTCGTACTGCTCGACCGTCGGCGCATGGACCTCGCTGCAGCCGGCTTCCCCCAGCCGCCTGCAAAGATGCCGGCCAAGAAAGCCGTTGCCGCCGGTTACAAGGATGCGACGTGCGGAGAGATTGGGAAGCTGCATGGCGGTTTCAGGATTTCGTGGTATCGTGGGGTGGGCAACGGGATCATCCGGGAACAGTTGTCCCGCGCGTTACTGCGGCGCCGTTTCAGGCTCGGCTGCCGACACTTGGGGACGCGCCGGAACGGCGGGAACGGCAGGGGCCGGTTGCCCCAACGTTTCATTCAGCATGCCGGCGAACCGCAAGGTCACAAGCCGGCGATCGTATTGCGCCTCGGCGAGTGCGCGGGCGCGGGCGCCCATCGGCTCCAGGTTCCACTGCTCGTCGACGATCGTCTGAATGACGTCGGCCAGCGCGGCGGGCTCGCCGGGCGGTGCGACCGCGCCGAGTTCGTTCTCGCGCGTCAGCTCGGCCAATTCGCATTCATCCGGCGCAATGGCAAGCAGCGGCGTGCCTGATGCCAAAACCCCGTACAGCTTGCTGGGCATGAGGCAATCGGCCACGCGCGGATCGAGGGGCACAAGGTGCAAATCGGCCGCACTGAGGCTTTCGGCCAGCTTGTTTTTGGGTTCGTACGGGAGGAACTGGACGTTGGTCAGCCCGAGTTGCCGCACCTGCTCCTGAAGCTGCTCCTTCAGCGCCCCCCCGCCAACGAGCAGGAAAAGAATATCGGTCCGACCCCGCAAGTGATTGGCGGCGGCGACCACATCTTCGAGCCGCTGGCAGAGGCCGAGGTTGCCCGAATACACTACGAGGAACTGCCCGTCGAGCCCGTGGCGACTCCGGAATTGGTTGCCTTGCTTGACCGGACGCACGAGCGTTGTGTCGATCCAGTTGGGAATGACTGTGACGCGGCGAGGATCGACGCCGGAATCGACGATGCGCCGGTGCATGTCGCGGCTAAGGACCACGAGACGGTCCGCCCGGCGGTAAACCCGGAACAGCATGCGACGTAGCCCGCGCACCAGCAGGCCGTTCCGCATCTTGCCGACGGCCACAGCAATATCAGGGTCGATGTCTTGCAGGTACACTACCAGCTTCGCGCCGCGGAGCTGCAGAATACGCCCGATCAGCGACAGCAGCGGCGGGTCCGTTTCCACGATGACGATGTCGGGACGGGGCATCCACAGAGCCGCCCAAAGCGCCCCGATGAGGAAGCTCAAGTAGTTGACCAGCCGCCCCGGAAGAAGTCGCTTGGGAAACCGCGTATGCCGCACGCGCCGGATGGCAACGCCGTTACGCAACTGGTATCCCCTCCGACTGAAGGGTACGTTCTCGGGGTTTTCGTTCGGCTGCCCTGCCAGCACGGTGACGCGGAAGCGGTCGGCCAAGTCCTCGCACAACTCGGTAAGGAGCTGCCCGGTCGCTTCGGCATCGGGCCAATACGACCGATTGATGAACAGAACCCTTGGACGCGATGAAGCAGGCATGGTTAGGTGCTAGGTGCTAGGTGCTAGGGCCTAGGGGTTACGCAGGATGATGAATGCGGGAAGTCCAAAACGCCTCGTTGAGGGGGCGTGTGCCGTCCCTGGGGGTTGCGCTCACGCCGCGGCAAGCACGCAAACGAAAAACCAAAAGTAAGAATATCAAAGCATAGCACATCGGAGACAATATACCGCAACCAGGGGTTCCATGCCAATGTCCCAGCCTGAAACCTTTTCGACACCCCAACTGCGAAATACCTGCCTTCAATGCCCCGCCTCCGCTTGCTCATTTCGGTCGCTTGGAAACAGCCGTGGCGACGGCCGGGGTGGCCTGCCCGTTGCCGCTGCGGGAGGGGACGGTAACGGCAACGGGCGCCGGGGTGGGCTGAGCTACAGGGCGGGGGGCCGGCGCCGTC
>SKZG01000413.1 GCA_007127495.1 Planctomycetales bacterium | reverse complement strand
TTTACGATTCCAAATACGCCGTCAGCAGGATTTGGGCGGCGAGCATGTCGCGGCGGCGCTTCCGCCGACGGCTGGTCAGCTTGGCGTCGAGCAATAGATGCTCGGCCTCGACGCTGGTGAAACGCTCATCGAACAGCTCGACCGGCACGCCGGTCTCCTCGTGCAGCCAATCGGCAAATCGCCGTGCCTCGGCCGACTTCGCACTCTCGTGCCCGTCCAGATGCAGAGGGAGCCCGACGACGAACAGTCGCACGTCTTCCTCGGCCACGAGCCGGCGAAACCACTCGGCGTCGAGTTTCGGAGTGCGGCGGGTGTAGTTCTCGTGCGGGCTGGCCAGTGTGCGGTCGGGATCGCTCAGCGCCACGCCGATGCGCACCGTGCCGAAATCGACCCCGGCAACACGGCCGGGCGATGCGGGGGGCAACGGAGGTGGAGTCGAGGGAACGTTTGTCATACGCGAATCCGTCGGGTGCTGGCGGGCGGGTTCCGCTTCGGCGGGCACCGGGTTCCACGGCACTACGCGCGGCGCCACAGTCGGTTTGCCAGCGCGGCCAGCAGGTATCCGACCGCCGCCAGCGACACGATGACCGGGCCAGTGGGCAGGTCGAGGATGAAACTCAGCGCAAGCCCCGCCGTCACGAACACCATGCACAGCAGCACGGCTGCGATCATCATCTGCCAAAGCTGGCGGGTGAGCTGGCCGGCCATGGCGGCCGGGAGCGTCAGCAGCGCGATGACCATGACAATGCCCACCACGCGCACCATCAGCACCACACACAGGGCCGTCAGGCACAGCAAGAGGATGTACAGTGCCTCGGCCCGCACGCCGCGCAGCCGGGCGAACTCCTCGTCGAAGCAAATTGCCAAGAACTTATTGTACAGCCCCAGCGCCAGCACCACAATGAGCACGTCGAGCCCGGCAATCAGCCACAGGTCGTGCTTGGTGAGGTAAAGGATATCGCCGAACAGATAGACCATCGGCTCAGCATAGCCGGGCGTTTTGTACAGAAACAGCAGTCCCACGGCCATGCCGATGGTCCAGATGGCGCTGATGACCGTATCTTCCCGTTGGCGGGCGTACAAGCTGATAAGCCCGATGGCAATGGCGGCCAGCAAGGCCGCGGCAACCGCCCCGTAGAGCGGATCGCACCAGGCGAAGCCAACCACGGTTTGCAGGTACAGCCCCGCCCCAATACCACCCAGCACGCAGTGCGAGACCGCCGCGGCAATGTAGCTGATCCGCCGGGTAACCACATAGCACCCCACCACGCCGAACGCCACGCTGGCCAGCAAGCCGGCCACCAGCGCATAACGCACTAGTGGGACGTCCGGGTCCAGAAGCGCTTCGAGGAACTCAACCATTGCCGGGCCTCCCCGGCGTCACTTCGCCGTGCTCAACGATGCGTCGTTGCGTCCCGTACAGATCCTCGAAAACCTGACCGGTGATGTGGCTGGTCGGGTGAATCAGCACGCGCCGGTTTACACAAATGACGCGCTGGACCAGGTTCGACACCAGCCCCAGGTCGTGAGAAACCGTGACGATGGACATCTGGCCGCTCAGCCGTTTGAGGATGTCCATCAAGCGGCTCTCGCCCAGGGCGTCGACATTGGCCGTGGGCTCGTCCAATAGCAGGAGTGCCGGTTGGCCGCACAGCGCGCGGGCGATGAGCACACGCTGCCGCTGACCGCCCGAAAGCGTGGCATAGGTTTGCCGCGCGGCGGCCGTCATATCGACCATATCGAGCGCCTCGAGCGCGGCGCGGCGGTCGGCGCGGTTGTACCAGCCCAGCGTCTTCCGGATGCCGCCGCGGCCGAGACGTCCCATGAGCACGATGTCCATCGCCGTTACGGGGAAATGCGGGTCGTGGCCGACGTGCTGCGGCATGTAACCGACGCGCTGCCGGGCTCGTTCGGGCGATTGGCCGAGAACCCGGATCCGGCCCCGATCAGGACGAAGCAGTCCCAGCAACAGTCGCACGAGGGTGGTCTTCCCTCCGCCGTTAGGGCCGATAATACAGATGAGTTCGTTTTGCTCGACCTGGAACGATACGTCTTCCAGCACAGGCGCCGCCCCATAGGCGAAGCTCACGTCGCACACATCGATGACCGGCTGGTCCGACACACTTCCCCTCCCCTGCCCTGCTCTAGCGTTCGAAACCGCGTTGAAGGTGTGCGGTGATTTCCATCAGATTGTCGATCACGTCCCTGCGCAGCGGATCCATGGCGACCACCGTGCCACCGATGGCGGTCGCAATCGACTCGGCGCTGCGTTGGTCGAACTGCGGTTGTACGAAGATCACCTTCACCTTGTCGTCCTTCGCGTGCGCAATCAGTGCCCTGAGCTGGCGGGGGCTTGGCGTTTTTCCTTCCATTTCGACGGCCACTTGGCGCAGGCCGTAGGCATCGGCGAAATGCCCGAACGCCGGGTGGAATACGTAGAACGCCCGGCCCCGGTACGGCGCGAGTTTCTCAGTGATTTCCGCTTCCGCGTCGTCGAGCCGCGCTTGGAGCGCGCGCAAATTGGACCGGTAGAAGGCCCGTCCAGCCGGGTCGGCTTCGCACAAAGCATCGCAAATTCGCTCAGCCTGATGCGACAACAGCCCCGGAGCAAGCCAGACGTGTGGGTCGGGCCGGCCGGCGTGGGCCTGACAGTTGTGCCCGTGGCCGTGGTGGTGATGGTGGCCGTCGCACGTGTGGCCCTCATCCGCGGCGAAGGTGCGCGGCTTGATACCTTCGGTGGTGTCGACCACGGTCATCGTCCGGCGCCGGCCGGTCAGCCTCGGCAGCAGTTGGTCTTCCAGCGGCAGGCCGATGCGAAAATACAACGTAGCACGGCCAAGCGACATGACTTGTCTTGGCGAGGGCGAAAAGGTGTGCGGGTCCTGGCCCGGCGGCACGGCCAGTTCGACCCGAACACGCTCACCGCCGATCCTTTCGACCAAATAGGCCTGCGGCGGGATGGTAACGGCCACATCGAGTGGCGAGTCGGTTGTGGCCCCGAGCGGCACAACCCCCAACCCGGCCAGCAGCGCGCCGAACATGACGACGTGCATGGCGACCCCGAACAACATGAGATAACGTTTCCGAGGCCTAATCATTCTTGCGACTCCTTTTCGGCTGAGCACACCAGGTGCGTTGCGTGGCAGTCGTTGCACCTGGCAATCCGGTGGTACTTGGCGAAGCGGTCCCAATGCCGGCGCTGTTCGGCCGTGAGACACCCTGTTCCGTTGCAAAGCGGGCACGAGTTCTCCAGGGCCATCAGCACGGCCGACCGGATGAACTCGGAGCGGTTCGGTAGCCGATCAAGGGCCTCGCGCAGCATTCCGTCCACCTTGAACGTGATGATTTCCTGCTTCTTTCCTTCGGCCATCTGGATTCTTCCCAAGGAATGGGGCAACCTTCCGCAATACCGCGTCCGGCAGGCGGCCCGCACGACATAGGCCCCCTTGGCGAGGGAGATTTGGCAGCGGTCTTATTACATTGTATTACCACACCGCCGCAGGTCAAGGGTAACGGTTCACCGGCCCGACGAGGACCGGTTGCTGGTTGCTGCTTTTCCGCCGCGTCGGCTACCGCCGTGGTTGATGTGGTCAACCGCCCTGCCGTTATGCCGCGAACATGAGGCTGTCGCCTGTGAACGGTTACGCGGAACTCGAGGGCGGCTGCGGCGGCCGACCGCACCGGCTCAGTCGCCCGCGAACGCGAGCACGCGGCCGTCCATCGTTACGAGAAACACCCGGCCATCGGCGGCGATCAGCCCGTCGAACACCGGGGGCACGTCAAGCGGGTATTCCGCGAGCGTTTCGCCGGTGCCCGCAGCGACGGCGTGGAACAGGGCCCCGCCCTCGCCCCGCAG
>SKZG01000258.1 GCA_007127495.1 Planctomycetales bacterium | reverse complement strand
TTCTAGTTAGATGGAGTTGTTTGAATGCGGAACGTGTTTGAGGCGATCCTGGAGTTTGGGCACGACGAAACGTTCAGTCCGGTCGAGACGGACGATTTTCGGGCCACGGATGCGCCGGCTGGGTCTCGATCGAAGATCGACATTTTGGCTGAACGAGTCGAGCGTGGCGAGCCCCTTTGGCATCCTGACGACCGCACCGACTATAGCGGCCTGACCGGCGCCGTGCGTCCCCGGAGCTAGCGACATCGGTTCCCGGCGGCGTTCCCGCTGCCGGAAGGGGGGCTGCTGCGCGCTTCATGGAGCCGTTCCCGGGCCGGCTGGAAACTGACCCATTTCTCGGGCTCTTCCGTTCCTAAGCATCGGCAAAGAAATAACTGTCCGAAGTCCCCTCTCCCTCGGTGGGAGAGGGTAGGGTGAGGGGGAAGAAAATGCGCCAGTTATTTCTTTGCCGATGCTAAGTGCAGACGGGGCCTTCCTAAGTGCAGACGGGCCCTTGTTTCAGGGACGGCACGCAGCGTGTCCCTGGAAACGGAAGAGCCGTTTTCCGGCCGATAGACGCAATCCTGCATTGCGATTCAGCCACTCGCGACCAAGTTCTCGGAGGCCTCGCGAGCTTCTTCCGGCGTGCGCTGCAACTCTGCTCGCAGCACGCGGACATCACTCGGCGCTTCGATTCCCAATCGGACCCGATCGCCGGCAACGCCGACGACGGTTACCACAATCGCATCGCCCAGCATAATGCGCTGATGCGTCTTCCTGGATAAAACCAGCATACTCGGGCACCTCCATGTAGCCGCGGGATGATACTGTATCTATGTATAGTCTATCGATTCTTCGGTGTCAAGCTCACGCGGCCGCGCACTCGAATTGGGCGGCCTCGATCAGTTGGGTTTTGAGGAAGCGTTCGCCATGCGATCCGTAAAAAAGAATCTGGTTCCGGTCCATATCCCAGATCGCAGTGTACCTTGCTGCTCTCGGCCCTTGCAGGCAGAAGAAAATGCCACACTGTCGGTTGCCGCGGCGAAGGGCGCGTTCGGTAACCGGAAACGCCCCCGCCTGAAGTTGATGGTGCTCGCAAAGCGTGAACGTGACATAATCCCGAAGTTCGTCCAAGCTGTTGATTTGCTGAAACCGTGTCGCCATTGCGGGAAACGATCTCCTGAATGCGTGCGGAGTATACACAAGGAGGGAAACCCAGCACAGGTGAGGTAAGATAGCGTAACTGCCAATAGTAAGAACTATCGGCAAATCGGTCGGATTACATTCGGGCTGCCCAAACCCTGCCTTCCCGTCGATCGTGGCGGGGAAGATGCAAATTAAGTCATGTTATGAACGAGACTTATGTCCGTAATCCGGCAAGCAATCTCGGCCGGTTTCGAAAACGATTAATGTTCTCCGAAACCGGAAGAATCGCAATTGACAACCCAAACACCCTATTTTGCATACTCCGAAAACGCGCCGGCCACATCGGCCGCTTTGTCGTCGCCCCGGTGGAACAGGACCCGATACCGCAGCATCAATTCTCCGCCTGCTTCCAATGTATGCTCGCCGTTCCGTGCCGGCGAGGGGAAGTCGCTCAAACCAAAGGGGTTTGCGGCAAAAAGTCCATAGGTCCGAACATGCCAGTGGGTCGGGAACCGGAAGCTGCTCGGATGGTTCATGATGGCAATGCCCACGGTCTCGCCGTCGACGGGGCCATGGTAGTCGACCCATGCAGCCGGTTGTCCCCAGGCGGCTCCGTTCGTTTGCCCCTCACTGTTGACAATCCTGCCGCCTTGCTTGGCATCGACCTTCATCGTGCCCGCCACCCGCACGGCAAAAGTCCCCTCCTTGGTATCGCCAAACGTTACGGGGGCATCGGTGGCCTTGAGGGTGATGGTGAAGTCGATAAACCGGTCTTCCCCGCGCGTGCCGAACACCAAGGTGCGCTCATCTTCGAGTAGTTTTTTGCCGTCACGGTCCAGCCAATCCGTCACGGCCACAATGGTGGCCGTATCGCCACTTTCGATTCGGGTGAACTCCCGATGCTTGGCGGTTTCCCTGTGCCAGAAGCTCAATTTGTTCACGTCGCCGTGGGCAAACCAAAACGACCGATGGTGCGGATGGTCACTTCGTTCCGATGCAACCCCCTTGGCCATGGGAAATGCCCGGGTCATGGGCTTGCCCGTCGGGCCGATAATTGGCCAAAGAATCGGCTTGCCGCCCGATTCGGTCACGTATTCCGTAAACAGTTCGCCGTCGATTTTCACGACAACGCCTCCCTCCGACCTTTCGGCAGTCACTTGGGCCGGTAGGGGACAACTTGCTGCCGCCAGATAGACGAGGATCAAGGACGCTACAATCGATAGTCGTTTCATTGGGGTGCCTCAAGGTTTGAATCGAGTCGGTGCGTGTTTACGTGGCTCCAGGGGCCCGTCCCCCTGTGAACGGTAACGAAACCAGTATAGCACGGCGGAAGGAGAACGCAAGCCCGGGAATGGCCTTTTCTGGGGGTCCCTTGCCACCCGCACGAGGCCCGTTAAGCAGCCCGCGATGACGAACTATGGCTCTTCCGTTTCTAAATGCAGAAAGCCTTTGTTTCAGGGACGGCACACGGCGTGTGCCTACTACAATGAAGCGGGCTGCACTTAGAAACGGAAGAGCCCGAACTATAAACGGCTCCCCCGGACTTACAGGCTACTTTTCCAAAGGCGGCATGGCGGCAACCGTCACGGTCAATTCCAGCCTTGCTCCGTCGCGAATCAGCACCATGGTGGCCTTCGAGCCGATGCGTGTCGCTGCGACGGTGAAACTCAGCGCCGCGGGGTCGTCGATGGTTTCTCCGTTCCATTGCAGAATCACGTCGCCCATTTTGAGGCCTGTTTCAGCGGCCGGAGAATCCGGCAGAACGGCCGTAACCAACGCGCCCTTGGCATCGGGCAGCCCAAAACGCTCCGCCAAATCGTCATCCAGCGATTGCAGGGCGACGCCAAGCCAGCCCCGGGCCACAGTGCCGGTATCGCGGAGCTTCTGGTACACGTCGCGTGCGATTTGGCTTGGAATCGCAAAGCTGATGCCCAAATAGGCCGGGCCGTAGATTGCCGTATTGATGCCCACAACTTGACCTTGCAGGTTCACCAGCGGCCCGCCACTATTGCCTGGATTGACGGCGGCGTCGGTTTGCAGGAAATCTTCGTAGTTGATGTCTTGGACAACGCCGCGACGTCCCTTCGCGCTGACAATGCCGGCTGTCACCGTTTGGGCCAGTCCGAACGGGCTGCCGATGGCGAGCACGGGGTCGCCCACTTCCAGCCCCTCGCTATCGCCCCAGGGAGCGGCGACCAGGCCGTGTGTTTTCACCCGCAACACGGCAATGTCGCTCAGCGGATCGACGCCAACCACGGTGACATTGCGTAGCGTCCGGCCGTCGCTAAGCTTTACCATCACCTCCGACGCCTTATCGATGACGTGATAATTCGTAATGATGTAGCCCTGCTCGTCGACAATGACGCCGGATCCTTTGCCCTCGGCCCGATAGCGGGGGGCTCGATCGCCGAACAGCCTATGGAGTTCGTTCCCGCGGGGCGGTGCGACGGGCCGGCTGGTTTCAATACCCACAACCGAGGGCTCGATGGCCTTGGCCACAACCCGATAGCGGCTGATATGTTCAGGAAATTCAGCCAGTTGGAGGCGAGCCACTTCGGCTTCGGCCCTCGCCCGGCCCCGCGTTAGCGAGAACTGGACCTGCTCGGCCACGTGTGGCAGCACGAGCACCGCAACGGCCAACACCAGTAAGAACACCAGCCACGGCAGTCGGCCCGCCGATTGCGGGGCCGTCGCATTGGGCGGGGGTGTGGCATTGGGCGGGGGTGTTGGGGGAG
>SKZG01000044.1 GCA_007127495.1 Planctomycetales bacterium | reverse complement strand
TTCGGGCGAATGGTGGTCTGAATCAAGTCGACCAGTTGCTCGCCGTGATCGTCGTTTTGGGCCTGGCCGCCCATGCCCAGGAACGGGTTCCCTTGCATGTTGCCGCCCATGCCCTGTTGCGCGCCCATGCCACCCCCGAACTGGGCCATGGGCTGCTGCTGGTTCACGGCGCCGACGCCTTCCGGCCCGGCTTCGCGCTGGAGCCGGCGCTTGACCGCGGCCTGGACTCGGAGTCGTCGGGCTAACTCGTCCAGGCGACCTCGTACGCTGCGGAGCATCGGTTCGCGCAACGAAACCGCCAGCTCGGTATCGGCCTGAAGCTCCCGAAAGATGACCAACAGGTCCTTGGCGGCCAATTCGAGTTCCCGGTCCTCCGGGCGCGCCCAACGGCGCAACGCCTCCCGGCCGGCTTGCCAAAGATCGCGGCCGGTGCGAAATGGAACGACCGGCTCTTGCTGCGCCACCGGCGCGGTTTCCGCGACGGCAGAGCAGGCGGCGGTGTCGACAGGAGCCGCGGCAAGCACGGCGGCGAGTACTATGGCTGACATCAGATTCCCTCCCATCCTCTCAAGCTCGTGCCCTCTACTGTCAATATATCGGATCGGTGGCGGGGGGACAAGTACACAACGTCCCCAGACGCCCTGCATTGTGGGCGTCGGCGCGCAGGCAAATGGCCGAAGTTGAATCAGGAAGGTCGAAATGCACCTCTGCAAGGCCATCGTCCCCCACTACGACAAAGGGGTCCCAGAAAAGCAATCCGCCTGTTTCGCCCCAATCGCCGGCCTCGTCCATTCCGTGTTCATAAGCAAACTGGTGGGCGGCCTCCGTGGGACGCTCGACGTGCCCGATCGCAGGATCGACCACCGGCGGCGGTGGCGCGTCGGGCAACGAGGGGCCGTGGAAGCTCTGAAAAGCGGTGTCGCCTTCATGTGGGGCATCGCCGCGGAGCGGGGCCAACAGGATGGCGCCGATCAGCAGGCAGCAAACGGCCGTTCCAGCCGCCGGAATCCACAATCGAAGACCGCCCACCACGTCCAGAAGCCCCAGCATGGCCACCGCAAACACCAAGCCCAGCCCGCCGAAAAAACTCAGCGTCGTCAGCGTGTTTCGGGCGCGCGTCCGGTCGCGGCGGTATTGGTCCAGCACGTCCTGATACTTCTGCCGAAGAGGCTGAAGGTTGTCGAGCACGATCGGCGGCGTGCCGAATCCGGGCCGCGTATCGGCTGCCGTTGGCTCCGCCACCGTCTCCCGAAGGCCATCGTGCGTACCAAGCAGCAGGTCGAGGGCAACGTCGCCCTCGGCGTCGTCCGAGGCGTCGAGAATGGCAACGTCGTCCGAAAGGCGCGAATGGGCCGTGGACCACAAGAGAAAGCAGGCCGGCGTCGATGCGGCCCGAGGACGGCTCATGGCCTTGTCGACGGCCGCCATCGCCACGACCGCCGGCGCACGACGCCCCGATTCGTCGGTCACGGTCAAGGTGACCGAAGCGCGCCTGCCCGACGCCAACGCTTGTATGTCGGTCGATGCGCTCAGTTCCAGGCGCCCGGAAGGCCGGCGGTACACCCATCGCTGGGCGATCGGCACCGGCGGGCTTTTACGATAGTCGTACGCGACCAATCGGATCAGGCCGCTCACTTTGTCGGGTACTTGCAGCGTAACCGGATTCACTTCCCCGGCGCCGCGAACCGCTGTTTGCGGCGGGTCCGCGCCCACAACGCGAGTCGGGACGGGTTTCTGGCCCACAAGCAAACCACGGCACCACGCCGCCACCACGAGGGGAATCCCGCCTTCCGCGGCGCGCAGGTTCAATTCCAACGGCTGACCTGCGCCAAAAACACCAACCCCGGTGCTCAGAACCACGTCGCGGCGACGGTCGATTTCCGGAAGCTCCGGTTCGCTCGTCACGCCGGCCGGCTCGCTGATCTTCAGACGATACCGCCCGCGGGGCATTGGAATGAAACTGAACGTGCCCACGCCCGGACCGAGTGTCTCGACTGCGGCAACCGGTGTATCCTCGGCGTCGACCAGCAATCCCCGCAAATCGACGGGCTCGCCGCGTTGGTCGCGCGCGGTGAAATAGACCCGATTTTCCAGATGGGGCGCCAGCCGGCCGCTTTCCGGATGAAAGGCAACGTTGACGTCGGCCGAGGCGGTCGATGCCGGGTCCGAGGTCGCGTTGTCCTTTTTGGGGTTGGCCATGGTAACCGACCGCCGAACTATGGTAACCGACCGCCGAACTTCGGGAAACTGCAGTGTGGGGCTGCTTGCTACGAGTGCGTAAAGCCCCGGCGGTAAATCGGTGGACGTTTGGAACGCGCCGCTGCATACCCCGCGGGAAATGGCGCTCTTGTGCCGTGTTTGCGGTACGATATTGCCCGCTGCGTCGTACAACGCGAACTGCACGGGGAGGCCATTGGCGGCCGCCAGGTCGAAGCTCCCCAGGGTGACCGAGCGATAGTACACTTTCTCACCCGGTTTGTAGGACGCCCTATCGGTCATCAGGCAGGTCGTGTATCGGACCGGGTCGGAGGCGAGCCGCGCTTCGAGGGTTTCACGCGAGCCGTTTCGAGCGGCGGTTACTTCCAATCGCAGGCCTTGTTCGGGCAGGTCGTGCTGCGGGGGAATCGGGACCTGCAGGAGGCCGTCGTCCGCGGTCCGGCTGGTATGGTGCAGCACGGGTTCTCCGTCGAACGTCAACAGTGCGATTTCGACTGCCGCTGACACCGGCTCGCCCCTGATTCCCGTGGTCAAGACGCGGAATTCCGCCTGGCGACCGATTCCAAGTGACGGCGGGGCGCAAACCCGAACACGCAGATGTTCCCGCGAAATCGCCAGTAATTGGTCGCGATGGTACAGGTAGCCGCCGAGGGAGACCAGCAGAAGTGTGGCCGCGGCTATTCCCACCGCCCAATCGGCGCCGCGCGCGCGGCGGTCGGTATACGAGCCGGCGCGACTCGGCCTCGACGTTTCGGATTTTGTTTTTTCGTCCAACGGGCACCTCGTATTTCAGAACAGGACACTGTATTGTAACCGTTCATGGTGGACTGTTTCAATTGTCGCTGCAACGGAAACCGTGTTCTTCCGTTTCTAAGAGCAGACAACCTCTGTTTCAGGGACGGCACACGGCGTGTGCCTACTCCAGTGAAGCGGCCTGCACCTAGAAGCGGCCTGCACCTAGAAACGGAAGAGCCGGAAAACGGAAGAGCGGAAAAAAATTTTTGCCGAGAGGCAAATTGTACTTGCAATAATCTGAGGATTTGGTAGGATCATGGAAAGACAGGGGCGTTGGTGCCTCTGGCTCGTAGTGAATCCTTTAAGTTGAAAGGGGATTCTAAGTAACCTGTGGAGACGAACGACGGCTTGATTCAGCGCCTCGAAGCGATGATGACAGGAAGTCGGAAGTTCGTTGTCTTGTTTCCGGGTGTGTGGCGCGACGTGCATCGATCCCAGCCGATTGCCGCCGTAGCAAACCGCCCAACTCGATAGTTAGGAGGACGTGAGGTGGCCAAGAAGAAGGCAACCAAGAAGAAGGTCGCAAAGAAGGCGGCCAAGAAGGCACCTGCCAAGAAGGCACCCGCCAAGAAGGCGGCCAAGAAGGCAACCGCCAAGAAGGCGCCTGCCAAGAAGGCGGCCAAGAAGGCAACCAAGAAAAAGGTCGCCAAGAAGGCGCCCGCCAAGAAGGCTGCCAAGAAGAAGAAGTAGGCTATCGGCCCACTGGGCCGGCGAAGCCTGCGACCCTCTTCGCCAAAGAAGCGATACGACGAGAAAGAAACGCCCGGCACGGCTGACCGGGCGTTTCTATTTTTCGGCTCTTCCGTTTCTATTCTCGCCGCGGGCCGGTTTTGCGCTTTTGTAGGATGGACATTCTTGTCCGTCT
>SKZG01000527.1 GCA_007127495.1 Planctomycetales bacterium | reverse complement strand
CGCGAACGACCACAAGGAATACGATCCATGAAGAAGACCCTCGCCCTGGCTTTGTTGGCATGTTGGCTCGGCGGTTGTACGCCCGAGCAGCTTCCACCGCGCGAGCCACAGCCGGAAAGCATCGCCCCCGAAGCCACCGACTCCCTTCCCCCGCCGACCGATCCGGACGTCGGCCCCGACGAACTGCCGGAACTCGCCGTTGCACCGCCGCCGGCCGATTCCGACGACTCGGCGACCCTGGAAGCCCTGGAGGCCCTTGGGGCCACGATGCGGCGCGACGGCCGCGACCGCGTGATCGAGGTCAATTTCCGCGGCACCACCGTCGGCGACGAGGCGCTGGAGCACCTGACCGGCCTGCCCCGCGTCCGCTCCGTGCTGCTGAACGATACCGGCGTTACCGACGTCGGGCTGGCGACGCTGGGCGGCATTGGCACGCTTGAGAACATCGACTTGCGCGGTTGCACCGTATCGAATGAAGGACTGCGGCACCTGAAAGACCTTTCCCGGCTGCGTTCGCTCCGGTTGGCCGGTTCGGAAGGAAAGACCACCGTCGACGACGAGGGGCTGGCTTCGCTGGCGGGCATGACGGAACTCAGGGCGCTGGCCCTCGACGGCCTCTGGGTGGGTGCCGAAGGGCTGGCTCACCTGAAAAAGTCCGAGAAGCTCGAAGAACTGTACCTGGCCCAAACGCTCGCCGGCGACGAGGCCCTGGCCGTGCTGACCCAGTTCCCGCAACTGCGCAGGCTGCGCATCTCGCAAACCCAGGTGACCGACGAGGGGCTGGCGCATCTGCCAGGCCTCGACCACTTGCAGAATCTCGACCTCAGCGAATGCGCCCAGGTAACCGACGCCGGGCTGGCTCACTTGGCGGGCATGACGTCGCTGGAGTCGCTCAACTTGTGGCGCGTGCTTATCACGGACGAAGGTGTGGCGCACTTGGCTGGGCTGACCAACATGACGTGGCTCAACCTCGACAACACGCACATCACCGACGCTGCCCTGCCCCACCTGAAGGCCATGCAGCGGCTCGAGTTCCTGCACCTGGGGTCCACGGCCGTTTCCGACGCCGGGCTGGTGCACCTAGAACCCCTGACCTCCCTGAAGACCCTGGCCGTTACCCGCACCGCCGTGACCGAAGAAGGCGTCGAGCAGCTCCGCCGGAAGCTGCCCGACACCGAAATTCAACTGGAGTTCGTCGAGCGGCAGTGACCCCAAAAACTCACAAAAACTCATTGGCCAAGAGATGGCTATTCCGGAACAAGAAGGGATGGATCGATCATGAGCAGCAATTCGGTATTCGACCTGAGTGCGTACGATTGGTACGAAACCGCTCTTGCAGTCGGGTATCATGGCGGCTGGGGAGTGCGGTGAGATCGGTGAGCTTTGAGACAACAATGCGAAATCAAAAACACCTTCTGTTGCTTCCCGTCTTGCTGCTCTCCATCTCGGCATGTGCGCGGCCGGCCACGGCCGACGCGGTCGAGGCGTTTTGGGTCGAGTTCTTTCGGGAGAACGCCCATCCGCTGAAGGTACCGGCCGACCTCGACCCGCTGCTCGCGGCCATGGGCGACTCGCGGCTGGTGCTGCTGGGCGAATCGACCCACGGCACGTCGGAGTATTACCGCTGGCGCGACAAGATCAGCCGACGGCTCATCGAGGAGAAGGCCTTCTCGTTCATCGCCGTCGAGGGCGACTGGGAAGCACTCTATCAACTGAACAAGTATGTGAAGCGGCTGCCCGGCGCCATGGACGATCCCGAGGCCATCCTGCGCCGCCTCGACCGTTGGCCGGAGTGGATGTGGGCGAACCGCGAGGTGCTCGAGTTGGCCCGCTGGATGCGCGCCCGCAACGAGAAGCTTCCGCCGGAGCAGCGCGCCGGTTTCTACGGCATCGACGTGTACGGCTGGGGCGATTCCGTTCGCCGGCTGCCGGAATATTTTGAGCGGATTGCGCCGGGCTCGCGCGAGCGGGTCGGCCGGGCGCTTGCGTCCCTGGACCGGCTCGACGGCGACATGCGCGCGTTCCACGTCGCGGCCCACCAGCAGGGGCTCGACGCCGGCGCGGCGGTGCAGGGGCTCATCGACGAGCTGCAGCGCAACGAGCAGGAATACGGCCGGCGCGACGACGCGGCCTACTTCGCCGCTCTGCAAAGCGCGAAGGTGGTTCGCGAGGCGAAGCGGCACATGCGCACCTCCGGCCTGCCCGGCGGCGCCTCGTGGAACGTCCGCGCGACGCACTTCAAGGATACCGTCGAGCGGCTGCTCGATTTCTACGGGGAGGGGGCCAAGGGAATCGCCTGGGCCCACAACACGCACGTGGGCGACGCCCGCGCTACCGACATGGGCCGCGCCGGGCTGGTGAACATCGGCCGGCTCGCCCGCCAGCGGCTGGGCAACGACGACGTGTTCCTCGTCGGCTTCGCCACGTACGAGGGCGAGGTGTTCGCCGGCCGCGGCTGGGGCGAAGCCCGCGAGCGAATGCGAATGCCGCCGGCGCGGGAGGGCAGTTTCGAGCACTACCTGCGGCAGGCCGGGCACCCGAGCGCGCTGTACCTCCTGCGCGACCTGGAGGATGACGAAATGGTGTCGCTGCAAATCGGGCTTCAGCGGGCGGTGGGCGTCGTATACCAGCCGGAGCACGATCGCCAGCGGAACTTCGTTCCCACGATCCTCCCCGAGCGCTACGACGCGCTGCTGTACTTTTGCACCACCTCGCCGCTCGACCCGCTGCACGAGTGATTGGTTCGCGGCGTTCTTACGCCAGTTCCCAACCGGAGCGGTAGGGCTTGTTGACCAGGGCGTCGGCCTCGGGACAGTTGACGGCCTTCAGCGCCTTGGCGTCCCAGTCGAGCTTGCGGCCCAAGCGATAGGCCACGTTGCCCAGCAGGACGGCCTCGGTCAGCGCGCCGGAGTAGTCGAAGTTGCACGTGGTGGGCGAGCCCTCTTTGCACGCCTTGACCCATTCGGCATGATGCCCGATCGAACGCGGGATGGTCGGCTCCGGCGGCTGGAAGTCGGCGAACTTCTCGCGGGGGAAAAGGCGGTAGCTGCCGTAGTCGGCAAACATAGTCCCCTCGCTGCCGACGAACATCACGCCGTTGCCCGGCACACGCTCGCCGGCCACCTCGCGCGGCGTCAGGTTGCCGTCGTACCAGGTGAACTTCACCGGCGCCAGGCCCTCGCGGGCAGGGAACTCCCACCGGACGATCAGGCCCCTGGGGCAGGTTTCCGGATGCACCTCGGGTCCCTCGGCCTCGCACGAGGTGGGGTGCCGCAGCTTCAGGGCCCAGAAGGGCAGGTCCATGTAGTGGCAGGCCATGTCGCCCAGGGTGCCGCCGCCGAAATCCCACCAGCGGCGCCACTGGGCGGGGTGATAGCGGCCGGGCCAAAAGGGCCGCTCCGGCGCGGGGCCGAGCCAGAGGTCCCAGGCGAGGGTTTCCGGCGGTTCCTGCCCGCCCTCGGGCCGATCGCCGCCGCCCCAGTGCTTGCCTACCCAAACGTGTACTTCGCTCACATCGCCCAGCACGCCCTCCTGGACGATTTCGACCACGCGGCGGTAATTGTCGCCTGCGTGCATTTGGATGCCCATTTGCGTGGCCACGCCCTTCTCGGCGGCGGCCTCGGCCAACATTCGCGACTCGAACACCGTGTGCGTCAGCGGCTTCTCGCAGTACACGTGCTTGCCGGCACGGATCGCCAGCAACGAAGGAAGCGCGTGGTGGTGGTCGGTCGTGCTGATGACCACCGCATCGATCTTGTCCATCTCCTTATCGAACATTTCGCGGTAATCGGCGTAGGTGCGGGCTGTGGGGAACTGCCCCTGGACCCGGTCGAGATAGTTGCGGTCGACGTCGCACAGGGCGACGATGTTCTCGCCCCGCACCT
>SKZG01000277.1 GCA_007127495.1 Planctomycetales bacterium | reverse complement strand
CTCGATAATTCGGCGGAATGCCTCTTCCTTCGCCGCGTCCATCTCGGCAACTCGTTCGTCCGTGAGCCCGGAGCCCCAGAAGTGCGCGATGATTTCGCGGCTTGTGCGTCCGAAGGTGGGCGCGAACTGCTCCTCTGTGAAAGTGAAACCCTCCTTTTCGGCCATGGCGACCCAGCTCTTGTAGTGCGCGTGGTAGGTATCGACCAGCACACCGTCCATATCGAAAATTACGGCAGATTGCATGATTGAGAAAGTTCGTTTCGCGAGTTGTTACCGGGGGAGGTCGTCTTCGTTGGCCGATTCGTCCAGTTGGCTCGCCCTGGCCCGGTCGGCGGCGGCTTTGTTCGCATCACCCAACTTCTCGTACACTTCAGCCCGAAGTTCGTAGGCGTCGGCATCGTCGGGGTCGAAGTCGATGGCCGCGTCGGCTGCCCTCAAGGCGGCGGCGAGGTTTCCTAGCTCCAGATGACATTCGCCAATCCAGAATTGCACGCGCCCGACGGCCGCCGGGTAGCCCTCTTCGGCCAGCATGGCTTGTAGCAACTCAAGCGCCTCGGGATATTCCTCGGCCTCCAGGTGGGCATGGGTGCGAAGCCAGTCGTATTGCCGCCCGTAAGGCGTCCACGGGTATTCGCGGGGGTCTGTAAAGCCGCGAAACGCCGTTTCTACATCAAGCCACCAGTCGGCGAACCAAAGATTCGGGTCGGTCTTGAGCCCCTTTTCCGCGACCCAGGGGAGATACACCTTCACGTAGTAACCGCGCGTTTGTTGGACGGCCTCCTGCTCATAACGAAAAATGCGTTCGACAAACTGCCGCTTCGACACGTTCCCGGCGGCAGCCTGCTGCCGCAACGCCTCGAAGCGCGGCACGAGGCCGATGTTGTGCAACTCGAACACGAGGTGCGACCATAAGGCCTCGAAGATTGCGTCGGCGTCGGCTGCGGGCAAGGCATCGTCGTACGGTTTGACGCGAATCCGGCCGCGGCGCCCGGGCATCGGTGCAACGTGTTCGGCTTCGGAATCGAGCGGGGGAGCGGGGTCCCAGTCGATCGGCTCGCCCAACGCCTCGCCCGCAAATCGCCGCACCGCCCACCTCCACAGCGCTCCACCGGGGTCCAAGAACGGCTCCAGGCCGGGACGATCCCGGATCATGGCGCGCAACTGCTGCTCACCGTGTTTGAGCGACTCCGGCGAAAGATCGACTCTTTTCGAGGAATGGTAGTTGGCGCCGGCGTCGTGCGGATTGCGTTCGATGGCCGCGGCCAGGTCGGCGGCGCCTTCGTTGATTTGGCCCAGCGCGACCTTCGCTGCCCCGCGCATCCCGAGCAACTCAGGATCCTCGGGATAGACTTTCAGCACACGGTCCAAATCGGCAATCGCGCGCCCATGCTCGCCCAGCGCATGGAGGCTGGTCGCCCGACTCACATAGACGTTGATGTCGTTTGGGTCGAGTTTCAAGGCGCGGGTATAGTCGGCAACGGCTTCCCTAGGCTCGCCGCGCTGGAAGCGGAGCCATCCGCGCGTGACCCAAGCGACCGTCAAACTGGGATCCAGCGCGACGGCCCGGTCCAAATCCTCCAGTGCCGCATCCAACCTCCCCATCCTGGCGTAGGCCGCTCCGCGGTTGCAGTAAGCCTCGGCATAGTCGGGTGTAAGTTCGATGCACCGGGCGAGGTCGGCGGCCTCCTGTGCGAAGTTCCCCATCTGCCCGTGGGCCCAACTGCGCGAGAACCACGCATCGGCCATGCCGGGGTTCAATTGGATGGCCATGGAAAAATGCCGTATCGCCGCCGGATAGTCGCCCTCGGCAATTGATTCGTTGCCGCGGTCGTAGGCTACACGGGCAGGGTTGGCGGGCGCCGGGGCGATCAAAGCCAAGAGGATTATCGAGGCCGCGCACCCGCGCGCGGCGAAAACGGATGCCGATATCAAAAGGGGGGTTTTCATGGCAATGCTCGTGCGGGTCTTTGCTCGTGCGGGTCTTTCTAGCCTAGCTTTTTCCGCAGCGCGGCAACCACATTCTCCGGAAGGAATCGGCGAAGTTCCTCGTCGCCTGTGACTCTCGCGATCTGCTTGATCAGCGAACTGGAAACGTGGGCGAGTTCACCATCGGCGATCATGAACAGCGTTTCCACCTCCGGGGCGAGGCGGCGGTTGGCCATCATCATCGTGATTTCCGCGGGAATGTCGGTAATGGGACGCACCCCGCGCACCATGACCCGGGCGCCGCAGTCGCGCACGAACTCGACGGCCAGACCCTCGAATGTGCGGATTTCGACGTTGTCCAGGTGACATGTCGCCTCGCGAATCAGCTCCTGCCGCGATTCGGCGTCGAAGAGGGGCTGCTTCTCGATATTCACCCCGATGCCGATCACCAAGCGGTCGAACAGCCGGCTGGCCCGCTCCATGACGTTCAAATGTCCTAGCGTAATCGGGTCGAACGATCCGGGATAAACGGCAACATGTGGAACGGTTTGCATCGAGCCTCCTTATTCGGCGGTTACCCACATCATACTGACTCGACGGCTTCGATCAAGCGGTCGAGGTCGGCCTCGTTGTTGTAGGCGTGGGGACTGATGCGCAGCCCCCCGCCCCGGCAACTTAGCACAATGCCACGATTCAGGCATGCTTGCCGAACCTGCTGGTGGTCGGCGTGCGGCAAGGTGAACGTTACAATCCCGCTGCGGTTCTGCCCCTCGCGATTGCTGACAATTCGCGCGCCCGCCGCAGCAAGCTTCCGGCATGCCAAATCGGTCAGTTCCAGTACCTGCGCGGCGACGGCCTCGAAGCCGAAGCCGGCCAAGAGTTCCAGGCTGGCGCGCAGTGCGATCATCCCGGCGCAGTTGGGTGAACCCCCTTCGTAGCGTTCGGCGGTTGGCTTCAGTTCCAATTCGATGCGGGAGAAATCGTGCTGATGGGCTACGCTATTCCAGCCGACCCCCAAGGGCCGCAACCGTTCGAGGTGCTCGCTCCGGCAGTAAAACAGGGCCGCTCCCTCCGGACCAAGCAGCCACTTATGGCCATCGGCGGCCAAGAAGTCGATCGGGGTTCGGCGAACATCGAGCGGGAAAACGCCGAGCCCCTGAATCGCGTCGACGAACAACAGGGCGCCGCGGTCGTGCACCAGGCGGGCAACTTCGTCGAGGTCGTGCCGCCATCCATTCGAGTAGGCCACCCAGCTTAGGGTGACCACGCGTGTTCGGGCATCGCAGGCATCGGACAGCCGATTCAGGTCGAGACGGCCATCTTCGCCAACCGGCACGCGACGCACGTCAACCCCCCTAGCGGCGAGATTCAACCAAGGATACTGGTTCGATGGGAACTCATCGGCGCGGGTCACAACGTTGTCGCCCGGTTGCCACGGGAACCCCTCGGCAATCAGGTTGATGCCGGCCGTGGTATTGCTCACGAGAGCTATCTCGCGCGGATCGGCGCCAATGGATTCCGCCGCGAGGGACCTCAATCGCGTGAGCTGGGCGATCCAGTCAGGATAGTTCGTCGCGCCGTTGTCGAGGGCATCGCGGGCCCACTTCCCCATGGCAGCGTGTGCGGGAGCGCTAAGCGGTGCCACCGCAGCATGGTCCAAGTATGCCCAATGGGAGGAAATAGGCATCTGGCTACGAAAGGTCGCAATAGGGCGAGGCTCGTTCATGCGGCTCCAATTCTGCCGGCTGGAGTTTCCAATCAGGATGAACTATACTAGAGCAGACTGACAAAATACTCAACTACCGGGCGCTTTCTTGTTCTTGGTACAAATTGCGTTCCATGATGGCACACGCCGTGTGCCATCCCGAGAACCAAGGCGGGCTGTACCTGACAAGGGAAGAGCGAACGACCGGATATCCAAGGAACTCGATTGATGCCCAAAGCCCTCTGCTATACCGGATTGGCGGTT
>SKZG01000160.1 GCA_007127495.1 Planctomycetales bacterium | reverse complement strand
AGCTGGCGCTGTTCTCCGAGACGATCGACGAACTGCTCGACAACCACCACAAGGCGCTGGTGTTCAGCCAGTTTGTCGACCACCTGGCGATCCTGCGCGACGAGCTGGACCGCAAGGGCGTGCCGTACCAGTACCTCGATGGCAGCACGCCTGCCGCCCAGCGGAAGAAGCGGGTCGAGGCGTTTCAGTCAGGCGAGGGCGAGGTGTTCCTGATCAGCCTGAAGGCGGGCGGTCTGGGCCTCAATTTGACCGCGGCCGACTACGTCTTGCACATGGACCCCTGGTGGAACCCCGCGGTGGAAGACCAGGCCTCCGACCGTGCCCACCGCCTGGGCCAACAGCGCCCGGTCACCATCTACCGGTTCATTACCAAGGGCACGATCGAGGAGCGTATTACCGAGCTGCACGCCAGCAAGCGCGACCTGGCCGACAGCCTTCTCGAAGGTGCCGACCTCAGCGGCAAGCTCACCGCCGAGCAACTGCTGAAACTGATCAGGGAATAGGCGTCGTGCGGGGCCGATCCGAACCATTGACGGGCCCACGTGAACGGTTACTTCAAGTCTTCAGCTACAGCGTGGCCATGTCGACGTTGTTGAAGTCGCGGCGGTAGTAGCCCATGTACTGCACTTTGGCCTCCATGGCGGCGAGGACGGCGTGGGTGAAGTTGACGTTCTCGAAAGTTTGCGCGCTGCCGAGCCCGCCGGGCGTGAATACGTTGATCTCCATGAGCTTGTCGCCCACGATGTCGAGCCCGACCAGGAACATGCCGTCCTCGACGAGTTTGGGGCGGACGATTTCGGCGATTTGCAGCGCGCGGCTATCGATCACTGCCTGGGCCTTGTGCCCGCCCGCGTGGATGTTGCTGCGGATGTCTTCGCCGCTGCGCTGGCGCCGGAACGCCGCGTACCGGCCTTTGTATCGCAGGGGCTGGCCGTTCATCATGAACAGGCGGGTATCGCCCTCGACGGCGGCGGGCAGGTATTCCTGGGCGATGACGTAGCCGTCGCGGGCCACCGCGTCGATCATCTGGTTCAGGTTGCCCAGGTCGTTCTGGCGGATCAGGAACACGCCCTCGCCCCCGGACCCCTGCAGCGGCTTGATGACGATATCGCCGATGTCGCGGGCGAGGGCGCGGATTTCGCTCCGGTCGCGGGTGATCAGCGTCCTGGGGCGGACCTCCTCGGGAAACAGTTGGAAGTACATTTTCGTCATGGCCTTGGCCAGGCCGTCCGGATCGTTCAGCACGACCACGCCGCGGCGCAGGGCCGCGCGGCCGAACATGATGCCGGCGGTCGTGGCCCAGGGGCGCTTGATGCGGTCCTCGGCCGGGTCGTTGCGGAGCATGAGCACGTCGAGGTCGTCGACGGTGATTCGTTCGACGCGCGCCTTGGGGCCCTGCAGCTCGGCCAGAAAGGTCTTGTTCGACTTGTAGGTGCTCTTGGGAGCCGTCCGGGCCCGCGCGCGCACCGAGCCGTCCATGTCGAATGCCAAGTCGCCGACGCCCATGAGCCACGCCTCGTGGCCGCGATTGATCGCGGTCATGGCCAGTCGCGTGGTGGTGTATCCGGCTTGTTCGGTTGGAATGTCGTTGACAATGAATCCGAGTTTCATCGTGATTTTCCTTCAAATAGGTCGGCAACCGTGAGGCCCTGGCGAAGTCGGGCGAGCCGCTGCTTCACGGCGGGCCGGTCCAAATAACGGGGCCGGAGCGGGGCCGGTCGGAGCACTTCGCGATGCTGCAACTCGCGCACCAACGGCACGTGCTCCACGCTGATCTTGCCGACCAGCAGCGGCTCCAATTCTCCACCGCCTCGCAGGTAATCGAGCACCTCGACGAGGCCGCGAAGGTATACCACATCTTTGGTCAGGCCGCCACCCCGGTATACCCGCATGGCAATGGTGTACGCCAACCGCTGCGCGAACCCGTAGGTGCGGCACAACATGCGGAACGTATCGACGAACGGCGCGCCCTCGACCATTTGATGGGCGGCGACCACTCGGGCGGCCAGCAGCCGCATTCGGGAGCGGCTGAGCCCCTCGACCAGGTATTCGGCCAAGACGGCCAGCCCTTCCTGGAGCGACTCGTAGCCGGCCAACCCGCAGCGAAGTTGCGCGAACCGCTGGGCTTGGGCGTTGAAGTAAGTGAGCAGGTGCGTTCCGATTTCGTGCTGCAAGAGCGCGTCCACCCGCTTCGCCGGCACCCGGATTTGCTGCCCTACCCAAAGTGTGTCGCGGGAAACCAGCAGCCCGGGGTACAGGTCTTCACGCACGCTGACCTTGGCACGGAAGGCGGGGTATTTTCGTTGGTACTCGGCGATTTCGGCGGCGGCCAATTCAGCGAAAGCGTGGGCGCCCACTTGCTTTCCCGCGCCATCGTCGCGCCCGTGCGGCGGCAGGGTGGAGAGCAACTGGTGTGCCAGCATCAGCAGCGAGGACGGCACGCCGCCGTACACCTGGAGGCTGCCGAGCACGAATCGGGGCGTACCCACGTCGGCCAGCATGGTAATTTGGCGGTCCAGCTCGTCCTGACGCTGGTAGAACAAGTCGGCCAGCGAGGGGTCTTCGGTTCGCTCGATGGGCACGTTGTACAAGCGTCGCTTCAGCAACGCCGGGTCGAAACTGAGCGGTCGATACACGAATTGCGGCGGCCCCTGGAACAGGTCGCGGCGGAACCCGCGCCAAGCCGCCTCGGCGTTGCCCGGAGTCACCTGCACCAGAAAGTCGAAGGAATCGGCAATGGCGGCCAGTTGCCGGTCGACTTCCCAGACGGCCTGGATCATCGCGCGGCGGCCCAGGGCGAGATGGTGTTGCGGCTTGGCTCGCGTGTAGCTGCGGGCAAAGGTGAAAAATGCCTGCTTCAGGGCTCGGCTGAACCCCCGCCGCAGGATGCGCAGGGTGGGCGCGAACACCTCGCCGGCGTCGGCTTCCCGATAGATCGGCCGGACCTCGACCCCAAGCATCCGGCACCCCGAACGTGCGGCGTCTTTCGGTCCCAGCAGCGGCGGCATCCCCGGCGGACGGCCGTAACTTGTGTTGCGCACCTCCACCTCGGCACGCTGCCGGTGAACCTGGATGCTGCCCAACGCCTTGACCAGCGCGTTGATCGTTCCGTGCGGCGTTTCCGGGCCGCGCGTGCCGATGGCGAATGCGGGCTTCCACTTCGTCGGAACGCCGTGAATCAGGGGCGACGCAGTAGCGGGCTGCGGCGCGTCCATGCGGATGGGGATCGTCGGCGCGGCGTCGGGCAGGAACCGGACCGGGGCGTCATCGGCGCCCGACCACACCTCGACCAGCAAAAACGCGCCAAACTCTTCGGCCATTTGCGCGACGATACGCCGGACCAGCTTCGCCACCCGGCTACGGAAACGGCTTTCCCCCGGGGCAATCAGGAAGGCCGCCTCGCTGCTGACCAACTGCGCGGTGCCCGAGTCGGCCCGGTCGGGCGGCACGCGATACAAGCACAGAAACGGCAACTTCCGGTCGATGTGGAGCCGGCCGCCGGCGGGCAGCGTGCGGCGAATTTGCCGGTTGCCGGCCAGGCGCGCGGCGACCTCGTCGATGAAGGCGTCGGTAATTTGGTCGCGGGCTGATTCTGGCTGTTTTTTAGTCGCCACGGCTAAGTCACCTCGTGTGCGGCCGCGGCCAGCGCCCGCCCAATGGCCGCGTGTGCCGCCGCGTCCAGCTTGCCGGTCCATTCATCCATAAAGACCTTCTTGACCTCGATCGCCACGGCACACACGGAATCGGGAAATGACCGGTGGATCCACTGGACGAAATGCCCACCCTGAAACTTTACGTTACGGCGCACGTCGAGCGGCTTCCCCTGCCACTGGGCCGCTTGCATCGACCGCTCAAACCGGTCCACCACGTGCCCCCACCGCCGGAGGTCCATGTT
>SKZG01000407.1 GCA_007127495.1 Planctomycetales bacterium | reverse complement strand
GGCAAAGAAATAACTGTCCGATGTCCCCTCTCCCTCGGTGGGAGAGGGTAGGTTTCTTTGCCGACGCTAAATCAAACGGAGTAGGAGGAACCCATGGATTTTGAAGGACGAACCGCACTCATTACCGGCGCGGCCGGCGCGATTGGCCGGGGAATTGCCACGGGGCTGGCCGCCCAAGGGGCAAATGTCTTCCTTACCGACCTGAATGCCGAAGGGGTCGAGGCGTCCATCGAAGCCGTCGCCACAGCCGGCTCGGTGGCCGGCGGCATGGCGGCCGACGTGGCCGATGAGGTCCAGGTGCGGCAGCTTGTGGCCGCGGCTGCGGCGGCGCTTGGAGGGCGCATCGACATTCTCGTGAATGTGGCCGGCATCGTCGCGCAAGGCAAAGTGGAGGAGATTGCGGTGGACGAGTGGGACCGCGTCTTTGCGGTCAATTGCCGCGGCACCTTTCTGCCGACGAAGTACGTCGTCCCGCATATGAAGGCCCAAAGCTACGGGAAGATCATCAATTTTTCCTCGAAATCCGGCAAGACCGGATCGGCCTTGATGAGCCATTACTCCGCCGCGAAGGCAGCCGTCATCGGCTTCACCCAGGCGCTCGCCTACGAACTTGCCGACAGCGGGATCACCGTCAACTGCCTCTGTCCGGGCATTACCGAGAATACCGGCGTGTGGGACAACGTCAGCGCCGGTTATATTCAGAACCTAGGCAAGAGCCGCGAGGAGGTGGTTCGGCAGTTCACGGCCAAGGTGCCCCTGAAACGCCTGGCTCGGATTGACGACATCGTGGCCGTCACGCTGTTCCTTGCCGGCCCGGGGTCCGATTACATGACCGGCCAGGCGATCAACGTAACCGGCGGCCGTGAAATGCACTGACGCCCCAACATCGAAGGATGGTTATGAAACAGTTCACCGTTGCCGAGGTTGCCTCCGTTATTGACCATGCCGTGCTGAAGCCGGAGTTCACGGCCGAGGACGTGCAGGCGCACGCCCGCATGTGCATCGCCCGCGGGGTGAAGAGCATGTGCGTTCGCCCTTGCGACGTCGCCCTGGCCGCGCAGTCGCTCGCAGGAAGCTCCGTGCTGGTTTCTGCGGTGGTGGGTTTTCCGCATGGGCACCATCGGCCGGAAGTCAAGGCCCTCGAAGCCGAGCTGGCCATTCGCGACGGCGCCCATGAACTGGACATGGTCATGAACATTGGCCGTTTCCTTGCGGGCGATGAGGACGCGGTGCGCGCCGATATCGCCTCCGTGGTGGCCGTGGCCAGGCCGAAGGGCGTGCTGGTGAAGGTGATTCAAGAGAGCGGCTACCTGAGCCTCGATCAGGTCGCCCAAGCCTGCCGAATCAGCGAGGAGGCCGGTGCCGATTTCGTGAAAACCTCGACCGGCTTCGGCCCCGGCTGCGCGACGCCGGAAATTATCGACGTGATGCTCCAAACGGTAGGCGGCCGGTTGGGCGTGAAACCTTCGGGCGGCATTCGCGATTGGGCAACGGCGGTCGGCTATCTGGCGCAGGGCGCCACTCGGCTGGGCGTCGGATCGACCGAGGCGGTGCTGGACGGGGGGCGCGCCGATGACAACTACTGACATGAAGGCCGTGGTCTATCACGGCCCCGGCGACGTGCGCTGCCAGCGGGCGCCCGTACCGCCCTGCGGCGACGGCGAGCTTCGCGTCAAGGTGGACGCCTGCGCCGTGTGCGGCTCCGACTGGAAAGCCTTCAAGGCGGGCAACCCGCGCATGAAGCCGCCCATCACCATCGGGCACGAATTCACCGGCCTGATCGAAACGGTGGGCGGGAGCGTCAGCGGCTTCGCGGTCGGCCAGCGCGTGGTCATGGCAACCAGCGTCGCCTGCGGCCGGTGCCTCTTCTGCCGGCGAGGATGGAAGAACCTGTGCATCGATCTGCGGCCCATGGGCTTCTACTATCCCGGCGGCATGGCCGAGTACGTCACGATTCCGGCGCGCGCCGTGCGGCAGGGGCACGTGGTCAAGGTGCCCGCCGAGGTCCCCCCCGCCCATGCCGCGCTGGCCGAGCCGGTCAGTTGCTGTGTGAACGCCGCTGAAAACTGCGCCATCGCGGCCGGCGACGTCGTGGCCGTGCTGGGCGCCGGTCCGATGGGCATCCTCAACGCGTGCGTGGCGCGCGAATATGGCGCGGGCAAGATCATCGTGAGCGAACCGAATCCGGTCCGGCTCCGCCAGGCTGAGGTGTTCGGCTTCGATCGACTGGTCAACCCGGCCACCGACAACCTGCCGGAAGTCGTCCAGCAGGAAACCGGCGGTTACGGGGCCGACGTGGTGATTGTGGCCGCACCCGCCGCGCAGCCGCAGGAGCAGGCCATCGCTCTGACTCGCAAACGCGGAACGGTATGCCTGTTCGCCTCGCTTCCCGCCGGCAACAGCATGCTGCACGTCGACAGCCGGCCGATTCACTACAACGAGCTGCGCGTGGTGGGCTGCAGCGACTCGACCTCGGCGCACGTGGAGCAGGCCGTACGACTGATCGCCGGCAACTCGCTCCCGATGGCCGCCGTCGCCAGCCACATGCTGGCGTTCGACGACATCCATCGGGCCTTCGCACTGATGGAAAGCGGCGAGGCGCTGCGGGTGATTCTTTCGGAGGGCGCATAGCCATGGATTTGGGTTTGGCAGGCAAGGTAGCGCTGGTCACCGGGGGGGCCACCGGGCTGGGGCGCACCATCGCCGAAACACTCGCCGCCGAGGGGGCCCGCGTCGGCGTGAATTACCGCACGAAGCCGGAGGCCGCCGCGGCGGTGGTCGCGGCCATCGAAACGGCGGGCGGCGCGGCCGTGGCCCTGCAAGCCGACCTCACGCGCGACGATCAGGTGCGCGCCATGTTCGACGCCCTCGCCGCCGCGTTCGGACCGCCCGAGGTGCTCGTCAACAACGCCGCATTCTGCCCTACCGCACCCGCCGCCGAGTTGCCCACCGACACGTTCCTGGCCACCCTCGACGTGAACATGGGCGGCACGTTCCGATGCTGCCGCGAGTTCATCGGCCGGCTGGAGGCGGTCGGACGGGCCGGGCGCATCGTGAACATTTCCTCGCAGGCGGCGTTGCGGGGCTCGCGCTCCGGGAAATGCGGGTACGACGCGAGCAAGGCGGGCATCATCGGTCTGACCATCTCCCTCTCGCGCGAACTGGCGCCGCGTGGGTTCCGAGTCAACTGCGTCGCGCCGGGGCTGATGCTCACCGAGATGATCGCCGATGCCGTCGCCCGCGACCCCGCCGCATTCCACGGCCGCGTTCCCATGGGCCGGCTCGGCCAAACGCGCGAAATCGCCGAGGTCGTCGTGTTTCTGGCCTCGGACCGCGCCAGCTATATGACCGGCGCGACCGTCGACGTTTCCGGAGGGCTCGGGGCACACTGACCGGTCCGGTCATGTAGATCCGGCTAATTGGGCGCCAGGGCGGCGCGCTGCCGATTCAATAGGCGATCCTCGATCCGCCGGCCTTCATTGGTCAGCGCAAACGGCTCCGTGTCGCTTTTAGTTGACGGCGCCGACACCGATTCCAAGGTCGGGGCAAGCGAGTGTCCCTGGTTGGAAAGCACATTGCGAGCGCATCCGGTCAGTAAGAGCGCCATCGTCACCCCCAGCGCAAGGCCCAGCCACACGACGCCCACATGGAAGCCGGCATGGAGTCTTCCGGCCGTTCCGTTCCGAGGCGCACGTTGCTTCAACGTCGTAGACACACGCCGTGAGCCGTCCGTGAAACAAAGGCTGTCTGCCCTTGGAAACGGAGAAGCCGATGTTCGTGGCAACATGGTGGAACCTGCCTGCACGATAGCGGGAAAAGGAGCGGGATTGTGCCAAATAAGTAGGATTGGGTAAAGGCCAGTTTTTTCACCGTGAATTTCGACAAACCGGCTCTTCCGTTTC
>SKZG01000567.1 GCA_007127495.1 Planctomycetales bacterium | reverse complement strand
CGTACACGCGCATGAAGGAAAGCGGCCCCGAAGGCTTCCCGCCTCCGGAAAGCCGCTCGCGATGCGACCGGAGCGTGGAAAGGTCCGTCCCCGTGCCGGAACCGAACTTGAAGAGCATGGCCTCGCTGCGAGCCAGCTCCATGATCTCCTCCATATTGTCGCCCACGCTCTGAATGAAGCACGCGGAGCCTTGGGGGTATTCGTAGGGGTTCTGCGGCTGGACGGCGTCGTGCGTTTCCGGATCCCAGCACCAGTTGCACATCGCGCCCTTGACGCCATATTGGTGGAACAGGCCCACGTTGAACCACACCGGCGAGTTGAACGCGGCGTGTTGGTGAAGGCACAGCCACGCCAGTTCGCGGTAGAAGTTTTCCGTTTCCTGGGCGTCGGCGAAGTAGCCGTCTTTCAGCCCCCAGTCAGCAATCGTGCGGCACACGCGATGCACCAGTTGCCGGACGCCGGTTTCGCGTTCGGGCGTTCCGACCTCGCCGTAGAGGTACTTATTGGCGACGACGTTGGTGGCAAGCTGACTCCACGCGGCGGGAACCTCGCAGTCGTTCTGCTCGAACAGCACCTCGCCGCCCTCGCCTTTGATCGTGGCGGTGCGCAGGTCCCACTCGACCGTGTCCATCGGGTCGGCCACATCGTCCGGGCAGAAGCGGGGGGCGATGCTGACCCCTCTTCGGGAGGCGCCGTTCGGCCCTTGTGTTTGCAGAGCCGCTGTTTGATCTGCTGTCTTGGTGACGCGCGTTTCCAGGTTATCCATTTCCTTGACTCCTTCTTGGATTAGGTTTGTGCAATAGAGGGGGCATCCTTCCCATTTTATCAAGAGCTTCGCAGCCGACTTCCGCGCCTCGATGTCACCGGAGACTGTTATCCTTGCCGCGAGCCGTTTTTGCGCTTTTGTAGGATGGACATTCTTGTCCGTCTTCGCTTGGACGGGCTAAAGCCCATCCTACGGAAATGCGCATTTTTAAGCCGCGGCGAGTATATCCTTTCGGGCCGGCTGGCCCGGCCACCTCCGGAATGCCCGAGTGGGTAACGAATTTCGCCGCCAAAACCCTACATATTGTATCCAGATACCCTATCAACCACAACATACAGGTGACATCGACCAAGTTTACCCGTTTTTTCGGCAAGGTCAACCGCGGTCCATGAAGGCGCCCTAAGCCGATACAGGACCGGGGTTTGCGCCGCATGCCCCCCGATAGCACTGCTAGCGCGGTTGGGTCTGGAATCCGACGTAAGTCGTTACGGGACAAGGGGTTCGGCGATCCTGGCCGAAGACCACGGGCCGGACGGAGAATCGTCCATTTTTTCGGCTCTTCCGATTCTATGCTTGACCCACCCTCCGTGAACGGCTTCAGCCGGTCACTCGGATTCGTCGTCCGAATCGGTCACGCGGACGTCGATGACGCGGTCGTGCGGTGCGTCGTCGAAGTCGGACGGCACGTCGGCCGACTGGCGGAATGCCCGCAATCGGGCCTCCATATACCGCCGGACACCGCGTTTGATCAGGAATCGCATCGGAGGGACCAGCAGCGCGAACCCCACGACGTCGGTCAGCACGCCGGGCGTGACCAGCAACACGGCGGCCACGAGAATCATCACCCCATCCATGAGCGAATCGGCGGGTATTTGGCCGGCGACGGCTTGTTGTTGCACACGGTGCAGGCACCGCAGCCCTTGCCAACGCGCCAGGGCGGCGCCGCTGATGCCGGTGAGCAATACCAAGGCCACGGTGAACTGCCAGCCGGCATAGTCGGCCAGCATGAGCAACAAGACAAGCTCGGTCAGCGGTACCACCGTGAACAACAGCAGCAAACGCAGCATGGCGGAAAACCCCCGGCTCTTCCGTTTCTAGTTGCAGACAGCCTTAGTTTCAAGGACGGCACACGGCGTGTGCCTACTACATTAAAGCGGCCTGCACCTAGAAACGGAAGAGCCAAACCCTTTTCGGGCCTATCGCAGCGGGGTGGCCTTCGGCTGGGTTGCCAGTTGTTCGAACTCGCGGGCCTGCTGCTCCCGACCCATCTGCCGATGCATGGACGAGAGATTGCTGTAGGGCACGGACAGGGCGTCGGGCTCGAGGGTACCTGCTTCGACCGCCTGCTGCATGAGTTCCAGGCCGCGTTCGGTCAGGCCGATTGCCCGCTCGCGCTGCTCTGTTTCCCAGTACGAAACGCCCATGCTGACAAAGGTTTCGCCGTGGCGACCGAGGTCGTCGGCGGCGCTTGGGGGCAGTGGTTCGTCGAGTACGGGCATGGCTTTGTCGAACCATTCGACGGCATCGCGGTGGTTTCCGTCGCGGATGGCGTGGATGGCCCCGAGGCGGAAGTAGAGCCGGCCCAGCAGGTAGCCGGTCGTGGCGGCCTGGGGCTCTGCGTTGGCGTGTTCGAGGTAGTCGATGGCTTGCTCGCCGAATTGGAGGGCGAGGTCGTGTTCGCCGCGCATCTGGTGGACCTGGAGGGCGTCGTACAGTGCCATTCCCAGTTCCCATCGGAGGCGGGCGGCGCGCTCCGGTTGACCGGCGACCGACTTGACGAGCCGCTCGCCGGTTTGCAGTGCCTTCTGAGTCCACGGCTCGGGGTCCATTTCGCCGCGCATGCCAACGCAGGCGGCCAGCGCGCGTGTGGCCAGCCGGAAGCGGTGCTCTTCGTCGGCGCCTTCGTTTTGGATCACATCTTCGACAACGGCCTGGGCTCGGGCGAGCCATTTGGGCACCGCGGCTGCCTTGTCGTCCCAGTTGCCCCACGCGATATCGTGCCCGGCCCCAAGATGCGCATCGATGAGCACCTCTTTGGCGGAAAGGCGGACGGCCGGATGCTTATCCGTGGCCAAGGCGGCGGCCACACGGATGGCGTCGGTATGGTACTTCAGGGCCTTGCGGTAATTGGGCTGCGCGCCGGAGGCGTGCAGGTCGCCCAGCAGGCACAGGGCGCGCGCTTGGACGTGGGGCCGGTTGCCGGCCGCTTCCGCCGCGATGGTGGCTTCGGCAATGGCCGCCTTCAAGTTCCCTACCTGGCCGAGTACCTGCGCGCGGGTGACGCGGTATCGCACGTCGGTCGCGTCCAGTCGAACGGCCGAGGCGCTGGAGGCCAAGGCGGCCTCGAAATCGCCGAGCGACAATTGCACGCGGCTGAGCAGCCAAAGGGCCTTCGCGTTCTCCGGCTCCAGTTCGATGGCGTACTCGAGGTCGCGTTTGCTTGCGTCGTAGCGGGTTGTCAGATGGGTTTCCGCTCGGAGCACGAACGACTCGGCGCTGATCGGTTCCAGGATGATCTGGGCGACCTGCATCGCGGGTTGGTTGGGATCGGTGTCCGGATCGAACGCGAACAGGACGCCGCGTTCCGGATAGGCCTGACCGAGGACTTCACCCAACTCGTTCGATACGAGTACCGGCACGATATGGCCCAGTTCGAGTCGGTCGGCCACGGTTTGGGCCGGGAAGCTGCGTTGGAAGCGGACGACCACCGAGGCCACTTTGTCTTGGAAATAGCCGACCTCGATCCGATCGAACGGTTCGATCGCGTACAGGTGGACCAGCATACCGTCCTGCTTGGCCATTTCCTGGGGAGCGCCCCACGCCTCTTGCACTTGTTCGCGCGTGGTGACACCTGGAGTGACGCCATTGAAGCTGGCCGCCTCAATGGTCGGCGCCGTTTGCTCGATGGGGTCGGGCACCGGTTCAATCGCTGCATCGGCGGGCGAGGGCTGCAATTCGGTCAGGCCGCCCTCCCGGCTAGCCGAGGCGGCCGCTTCCTGCTCGACCGATTCCCGTGCGGGAGTCGGAACAATCCGTAACGAAGGCGTGGGTTCCGAGGGTTGATTGAGCCCGGCGGGCTGAATGTCGCGGGGCTTGGCGGGGGTCGGACCAACCGGGTTGGCCATGGCCGGCCCCGACCGTTCGGCGTCGCCAAGAGCCCAAGCGGCCGCTG
>SKZG01000320.1 GCA_007127495.1 Planctomycetales bacterium | reverse complement strand
TTCGGCTCGCCGCCCCGCCCGATTGACCCGCCTTTCGCCCGTTCACCCAACCGGCACAATCGGCGCAATCGGCACATTCGTTACGGGCATGCCCCGTCCGGCGCCGGCGGTTCAATCAGGTGAAACCGGACGCGATACGCTTGGTAGCCGGCTTTGAGTTGCTCGGGGTAAAGCGATTCCAGTTCGGTGCGCAACGCTTTGGCCGTATCGAATCCGTCGGGCCGGGCGTCGTCGTCGGTCAGGGCACCCATTTCGACGGCGTCGACAGCATCGACAAGAATATGGCCGGCGCCGGGGATATAGCTTCGCTGGCCGGCGCGCATGCGCCGCCACTTCCACAGACGGATCGTTTGCGTCTTTTCGCCCGCACGGATCGCGTCCAGAAAGCTTTTCTTGAATAGCAGCATTGTCAGGCTGTGGGTGAACGGCAAGGCATGATCGTCACGGAAACATGCACGGGGACGGTCGCAATGGTCGTGACGGAGAAGCTACCGCTCGTGGACAACGCGATATCCGCCGCGAAAAAGGGACCGCCCCCCTCGGCTGGTGAGGGGACAGGGCCCCGACCGGCATCTGAACGGTTACGCATCTTACCATCGAAGGGGCGAGGCGTGTCAACCCCGTCTGGATCGAGGGTTCCGCTCGAAGGGCCTTTAACGGCTGTTCCGGCACTTTCTGCCCCGGCATGCCCGCTCCAAGCGTTTTTGCTGAGCGCAACGGAAAAAACCGGACGATCGGACCCAAAGGGCGATAGTCCAGTGTGGACCTCGGCCGCAGGCCGTTCGGAAGGCGGCCAGGGAATCCTATGGCGTTGAATCACGGATGAACGAATGGATCGCAACGCAAGTTTTGGGCTCCGGCTGGCCCTGCTCAGCCTCCTCGGATGCTTGGCGGCGGGGGCTGCCTGGGTTGCCGAATTCGCCGGCGTGCTCGCCGTGCCGACGCGCCGCGAAGCCAACTCAGTGGCCGTGAACGCGCAGCCCGACGAGGTCGCGGGCTCGCGCCCCCATTCCAATCCTCATCCGCCCCGATTGTTCCTCGCCCGCGACCGAGTCCGCCGGTTGCCACCTGTGGCCAACCCGACACCGGGCGCGACCGGCACGCACGTGCCCGACACGCTCGATTGGAAACCGTTCCCTGCCGGACACGAGGTAGAGTCGCCTGGGGAGCCGCAGCCGTTGAACGCCGCCGGTGGCACCGACTCGCTTCCCGACTCACCCACCGTGCCGGCTTCCGACGCCATCGCTGTGGATCGGTCGGAACAGATGGAGCAGGTCGCCCGCCAGGCCGATCGCCACACGCGGCGCGGATTCGAATTGGCCGGCCGCAATGCCTTCTTCGCGGCCCGCGCGCAGTTCATCCTCGCATTGCGCCTGCTGGCCCAGGGCCTCGATGCCGATCACAGGACGGGAAGGTACAGCCGAGCGCTGGCGGAGGGCCTCGACGCCCTCCAGGAAGCTGACGACTTCATTCCGCGCGGCGGGCGCATCGAGGCCGACCTGGACCTGCCGGTCATCATCCGCAGCCACCGTACCGCCGCGCTGAAGCAGGAGCCGGCCGACACGCTAACGCCCATGCTGGCCATGAAGGCCTACTTCACCTATGCGCAGGAGCGATTTTCCGTCGCCGTGGCCCATGAGGTAGCCGGCTCCATGGCCTTGCACGGCCTCGGGAAGCTGCATGCGGCAATTGCCCGCGACCCGGCAATCCATCTGACCGCCCCCGAGCCGAAGGCCATCGCTTTTTTTCAGGCTGCGCTGCTGGTGTATCCGCACAACTTGATGGCCGCGAACGATCTCGGCGTGTTGTTGGCTCAGTCCGGTGAATGGGACGGGGCACGCCGCGTGCTGGAACATGCCGTCGCGACGAATCCGCAATCCGTCAGTTGGCGGAATCTGGAGAAAGTGTACGAGCAGCTCGGCAACGCGCCGATGGCACGGCGTGCACGTCAGATGGCTCAAGCCGCGACTCGGGGCACAGCCGACCAACCGGGACGCACCCGCAGCGCCGGTCAAGTGCAATGGATGGCCCCCCATGCGTTCGCCGGAACGCATGTCGATACTCGGGCCGTTCCCACCCCGCGCACCGGCCGGGCGCCCTACCACTTTCCGCCGTCTCCCACGAGGTAGCCCGAAATGCATCGCACCGGCAAAACCACCTCGCCGCCGCGCAACAAACCGACCTGGACTATATTGGCCGCGGCCGGATTCCTCCTACTCGGCGCCTGGGCCGTCGCCGCTGATCGCGGCATCATGTTAAACGCTCCCTTGGCAGGCCACCGCACCTACCAGGCCAGTCGTACTGCGGTCAGGCAGCAAGGCGCCTGGGAGCGAGCGCGGGCTGTCCAGTGGCAGCAATACGCCCAGGGCGAATACACCGGCCTAGCCCGGACCGCCCACGTCCCCGAATATCGACTGCGAGTGGATGACGATCTTGACCTCGTATACCGCCTAACCCGCGAAGAACTGGCCGGCCCCTACCGCCTCGAAGTCGGCGACGAGATACGCGTTGAGTCGTTCACCGACCCGGAACTCGACCGCGACCTGCTCATTCAACCGGACGGCACCATTACGCTCCGCTTGCTGGGACAAGTGAAGGCGGCACACAAATCGGTGGCTGACCTGACCGCCGACGTCGAGGAACTGTACGCAAAGTACTACAAGGTACCGGCCATCACGGTCACTCCGCTCCGGGTCAGCACCCGGTTGGAGGACCTTCGTGCCACGGTCGATGCCCGATATGGTCGGGGAGGATTGCAGCGACTTGCGCGCGTGACTCCCTCCGGCGATATCGCCTTGCCCGTCCTTGGGTCCGTTTACGTCCAAGGGCTTACCCTTTCTGAATTGGGGCAGGAACTGAACGAACGTTACCGCGAGCACATTTCCGGTATCGAAGTGGTGCCGGTGCTGGTGGCTCGGGCGCCACGATACGTTTACGTGTTGGGCGAAGTGGCAACGCCCGGCCGGTTCGAGTTGACCGGCCCGACCACGCTCATGCAGGCGTTGGCCATGGCGGGCAGTTGGAACGTGGGGGCCAACCTGCGGCAAATTGTCGTGTTCCGGCGCAGCGACGACTGGCGCCTGCTGGCCACCATGGTGGACGTCAACGCCGCACTGTTCGGCCGCGATCTATGCCCCACGGGCGAAATATGGCTTTCGGACTCCGACGTGATTGTGGTGCCCAAGGGAGCGATTCTCCAGGCGACCGACTTCATCGACCTGGTGTTCACCCGCGGCATTTACGGCGTGTTCCCGCTAAGTGCCTCGGTCAACTTCGCAAAGCTAAGCTCACTATGACTGGCCCAAACCCCATTTTCCTCAACATTTTCTGCCAGGTTTTCTGCCAAACCTTTGTCGACATAGGTTCGCCGATTGAGCCTGGGCGTATCAGCGTTTTGTGATGCCTGGCTTCGGGAATGCGGGTGTTCCGAGGGGGACAGGGACGACCTGGACGGGGACGGCTTCACACGGACCCAAAAAACTGCTAGACTCCAATGTTCAGAGCGTTTTCGCTTGACGAGAATTGGCGAAACGGCCTCATTTTTCCGCCGAGCACCGCAGTTTTGGTCGCCATAAAGCGTTGCAGCAAAAAGGTTACAACTAGGTCCCCGTAGCTCAATTGGATAGAGCGTCGGCCTCCGGAGCCGAAGGTTAGAGGTTCGAGCCCTCTCGGGGATACTTGCTGGCCTGTTGAGACCGGACTTTTCGCGGAAACTGCGTCTATCTCACTGTGCAATACGGCTGCGCCGATTACGGCACCCAAGCGAACCCCTCGCTCTAGGGGTGGCGTGGCGCGCGTGTGGCAGGAGCGCGCGGGCGAAGTGAATACCGGCACCAGTTCGAGCGTGCAGGTTGTAGGGTGGGCTGGTGGGCGGTTCCGCAATGGGGCGGAACGAGCGCGGTGACCATGAGTCACGGGGCCTTCTGTGGGCTTAAGCGACGTGGCCGGAGGCCG
>SKZG01000211.1 GCA_007127495.1 Planctomycetales bacterium | reverse complement strand
TTTCCTTGCCCGAAATCACAAGCATCGGGAGAGCCGCCCTTTTACGCAAGATCAGTTTCCACTCAGCGCTGCAAAGATCGCCTAAAGTGCAGATCGAAACCCTGTCGGTGGTCTACGAGCAGTTCCTCCATGCGCCGAAGACGGCCGAGAAGCCGGACGCCGCCGGGGAACACAGTGCGGGCCGGCAGCTCGGCGCCTACTACACGCCCATTCCCGTTATCAACCTGATGCTTTCCGAATTGGAGGAGCACCGGCCGCTCACGAAGGGGATGCGGGTGCTGGATCCTTCATGCGGCTCCGGGGCGTTCCTGGTCCAGTGCTACCGGCGGCTCATCGAGAAGGAGTTTCCACCGGGCAGCAATCCGAAGCCGCGCGAACTCCGTAAACTGTTGACGACGAGCATCTTCGGCGTCGACTGCGAGGCGGACGCGTGCAACATCGCCGAATTGAGCCTCGTCCTTGCGCTGCTCGACTACGTCGATCCCCCGGACTTGGAAGGCGCACGAAACGGCTTCAAACTTCCCAAGCTGCGAAACGAGAACATCTTCTGCCTTGACTTCTTCGGGGAGGCGACGGCCCGGCAGGAGGCTTTGCAGTCGAAGTTCGATTGGGTTGTCGGCAACCCGCCTTGGAAGGGGCTCGCGCCCAAGCAACTGCGCCGGGAGGAGAAGGCGCTGTGGAAATGGATGCAAGAACACCGGAAGGCATTCCCGGTTGGCGGCAACCAGGCAGCCCGGGCGTTCGCCTGGGAGGCAGGAAAGTATCTCGCGTCGGACGGCGAAGCCGCCCTGTTCCTGCCCGCCATGACGTTGTTCGAGGATCGGGCGAAGGATTTCCGAACGTCATTCTTCCGCGAGATGAAGGTCCATACCGTCGTCAACTTCGCGAACCTTGCCGAAGTTCTCTCGGCCGGGCGATTCCGAGTTCCCGGCGCCGCGTTCTTCTATCGGCCGCGGCCGGACGCGAATGCCCCCGTGGACGAAGACGAGATCGTGCGAACCTACAACCCGCTGGTGGCCAACCAGGAGCCCACCCGGCCCGTGCGGGAGCGCACTCGCAACGAGTCGTGGAGCATCGTCATTAACGCGAGCGAGATTCGCGACATTCCCACCACGCGCGTGATGGATGGCAGCGGATTGCCGTGGAAGCTGGCAACGTGGGGCTCGGCGATGGATGCCCGCTTGCTTGGCAAACTCAGCCGCAACTTCCCATGCTTGCGGGAATTGGAGCGCGAAAACGTCCTCGCGGTATCGGAGGGCCTCCAGCTTCGCAAGCCTCCCAAGTCTGAGAATGACGAGGAAGTCGAACCCCTGCCGCCAATCCCCAATCGGGTTACGCTCGACACGGATGCTCTCAAAGGGTTGCTCCACGTGTTCTCCTTCCCTGCGAAGGCTGTTGTTCCGATCGATTCGGAGCTGACCTGGGTTCGCAAGGGGCGAGCAACACTGCCGCTTTCCGTCTGTCGCCCACCGCACGTCATTGTCAGTGCGGCAAGAACGTTTGCAGTCTACACCGAGGAATATCTGGTCGTGCCGCCTCGCCAGATCGGTATCGGTAGCGCGACCGACGACACGGACTTCCTCAAGGCGCTGTCGTTGTACCTCAGTTCCGACTTCGCGTTCTACCATCAGTTCCTCACGTCCACACAGTTCGGGGTCCAACGTGGACTCGCGACATTACGCGCCTTGCGTCAAATGCCCATCGGCATCGCCGACCTGACGCGCGGCCAACTCAAGGCGTGGACCGATCTTCACGCTCGGCTTGCCCAGACTCAGCCCATCAGGATGAAAGATGTTCGCAAGCACGGAGCCTCTGATTATAGTCAGCCCCCTCTGCCGTTCGACCCCGAGGACGAAGACCGCTTGTCCCCCCTCATCGACGAACTCAACACGATGGTCGCCGATTCGCTAGCCCTCACGGAGGGCGAAAGGGCGTTGATCCACGACCTGGTCCGTATCCGCCTGGAACTCAACGACGGGCGGACCGGCGAGCCGGCCGTGCGCAGGCCCACGGAGCCGGAACTGCGCGGCTATGCCCGGCGGCTGAAGGCGGAACTCGATGCCTTCCTCGGCGGCCGGTTGCCCAAGCGCCACGACGTGGCCGTCGTGTATGATGAGCTTTCGGGAATGGTAGCCGTCGACTTGGTGGCCGCCGGCAAGGCGGCCCGCGGCGTGCTGGTTGCTCGGGCCGACGCCCGCACCGCGCGCGAGCTGGAACGCACGCGGCAGCGGCTCCGCCAACAGCGCGCCCAGTGGGTCTACTTCGACCGCAACCTCCGCATCTACGAAGGGACGCGAACCTTCATCTTCAAGCCCATGCAGCGTTTTCATTGGACCGAGAGCCAGGCGATGCTCGATGCGCGCGAAGTGATCGCGGAAACCCTCGAAGGCGCAGGAGCGGAACGTGATTGAACGCCGTTCGCAGCAGCCGAGCCGCGTGTCGTCGAACGCCGACGACTACGACGCACTTTTCATCTTCCAGGTCCATCGACTGATCAAGCTTGGATACGATCGCTTGCGGCCGCAATCTCACGCTCACGACCAGGAGCCGGCCATCACCGGCGATCTGGTCGAAGCCATTGATGCCGTTCTCGACTATCCGACCGAGGACTGGATGAGGTTCTATTCCTCGCGCGATGATCCGCCGGAAAACGAGCCCAAGCGGCGCGGAAGGCAGCGGCGCCGAGGCAAACACCGAAAACGTGTGGACATTTATATGGAATCGTCCCACACCTCCCCCCGTTCACGATTCCGGTTCGAATGCAAACGGTTGGTCTACCATACGCTGCTGCGGTGCTGCTGATAGTCCGTCATTCCCTGAACCCAGCCTGAGCAGCCTGATCAATCTTCTGCCTCATTTGGGCTGCCAACTGTACCAAAAGGGGGGCCTTGAACTGCTGCGGGGGGTGTGTATAGAATGGCTCGCCGTACCCAACGTGCTTCACAAACCGCACTGAGAAACGGAACAGCCGGAAAAAGGGAGATTTACGCATTATGGCACTTGCCTATCATGAACCCCCAGCCGAATTGTCAGCCGAGGCTCGCGACATCCACCGCGCGCTCAGTTCCACCGTTGAGGAACTGGAGGCGGTGGCTTGGTATCACCAGCGGGCGGAGGTATGCGCCGATGAACAGCTCAAGGCCATCCTGCTGCACAACCGCGACGAAGAGATCGAACATGCCGCCATGGGCCTTGAATGGCTGCGGCGACAGATTCCCAAGTTCGACGAGCAGTTGCGCACGTACCTGTTCACCTCCGGTCCGATCCATGCCCTGGAAGAAGAGGCGACCGGCGGCGGTGAGGGCGAAACGAAGCCGGCTGCGGGGATGGGCATCGGGAAGTTTTCGAAACAGGTGCGTTGACGAAGGGGTTCCGCGCGCTCGGCGGCGCGGCTGGGCCGTAGCCGTTCGCAAGGCCTGCGCCGCCGTGGTTGCGTGCTTGCCCTAAGTGCCCTCGCGCACACAATTCAGTAGACCCATTCATTAAAAAGGAAGTATCCCATGGTCGATTTGCTTAAGCGTTCCCTTGCCCCTCTCACAGCCGAAGCGTGGGAGGAAGTCGATGCGGCAGCCGCCACGATCTTGAAGGCGCAGCTTACCGCACGGACTCTTGTGGATTTCTCCGGCCCGCACGGCTGGCATTATGCCGCGGTCAATTTAGGGCGCATTGACATCCCAGAGGGCGGCAGTGACGAGAAAGTGCCCTGGGGCATTCGCACCGTACTTCCCTTGGTGGAGGTTCGTGTGCCGGTCTCGCTCCCGCAGCTTGAATTGGACAACGCTTCTCGAGGTTGCAAAGACTTGGACTTGGCGCCGCTGGAAGAGGCCGCGCAGCGAGTCGCCCTTTTTGAAGACGCCGCGGTCTATACCGGCTTCGGGCCCGGTGGCATTCAAGGCATTGTGCAGGAGGCCGCTCACGCACCCGTCAAGCTGCCGGACAACCCCGAAATGTACCCGCAAGCCGTTGCGCAAGGGCTGAAGGAACTTCGCCTTTCCGGAGTTCCGGGCCCGTACGCGCTGGTTCTCGGAGTCGACGCGTACGCCGGGCTCATCCAGGCCGGCAAGGGCGGCTTCCCTCCGGGGCGGATCATCCTTGACATGCTTGGCGGGCAAATTCTCGCCAGCCAGGCACTACAAGGTGGGGTGCTCCTTTCCACCGCCGGCGGCGATTTCGAGCTGACGGTGGGCCAGGACTTGGCCGTCGGCTTCGCCACCCACGATCGCCACGAGGTCGAGCTGTTCCTGACCGAGTCGTTCACCTTCCGCGTCCTCCGGCCGGAAGCCGCCATCGAACTGGCCAAGTAGGCGTGTCACCGTTGACGGCCCCGACTGAGGGACGTCCCATTTTCACGGCAAATTGCGCGTGGTCCACTTGCGATACCCCCTCTCTTGAGTGAAACATTTTGGCCCCAAGTGACTGCATGACTCCGTTCGGTCAGGCAGAATCTCCGTTGACTTGGCCGGCAACAGAAGGGATACTTGCCGGGCGGGGCGTTTTAGCGTGGTGCCACGTGGGCAACATGCCCCCCGTGCGAAGTGGGCGTTCCCCATGGATGCCGTCGGTATGGATGATTTGCGCAATGACTGTGAGCAGGTAGCAAGGCAAGCGGCCCGGGCCGCCGCCGAACTCACCCGCGTTACCGGCCAAAAGAAACAGAAGTGGCTTCGAACCAGTGCGGCGGCGCTGCGCGATCAGGCCGGCCGGCTGGCCGCGGCCAATCAGAAGGATCTCGACGCGGCGCCCGGCTTCGGGCTGACCGACGCTCAGGTCGATCGCTTGCGGCTCACGCCGCAGCGCGTCCAATCGATCGCCGCGGCGCTGGAAGAGGTGGCCCTGTTGCCGGAACCGATCGGCGAGGTCATCTCCTCCTCGGTGCGCCCCAACGGGCTGCTGGTCGAGAAGGTGCGCGTTCCATTGGGCGTGGTGTTCTTCATTTACGAGTCGCGGCCGAATGTGACGGCCGATGCCGCCGCGCTGTGTGTGAAGGCCGGGAACGCGGTCATCCTGCGAGGCGGCAAAGAGGCGATGCACAGCAATGCGGCACTGGCCGACGTGCTGGGCCGCTGCGCCGTCGCGGCCGGCCTGCCGGAGCACGCCGTCCAACTGGTCGCCACCACCGACCGCGAGGCCGTCGGCCATTTCCTCCGCATGCCCGAATACATCACCGTGACCATTCCCCGCGGCGGCGAAGGGCTCATCCGGCGGGTCAGTGAAGAGGCGCGTATGCCGGTGATCAAGCATTTTGCGGGCAATTGCCATGTGTATTTGGACCAATGGGCGGATCCCGATTGGGCGGAGCGGCTGGTGCTCAATGCGAAGTGCCAGCGCATGGGCGTGTGCAACGCGGCCGAATCGCTCGTGGTCCATTCCGCCGTGGCGGAGTCGCTTCTGCCGCGCGTGGCCGAGGCCCTGCTGAAAAACGGCGTCGAGCTGCGCGGCGACGAACGTGCCCGAGCCCTCGTGCCCGACGCCAAGCCGGCCACCGACGCCGACTACGCGGCCGAGTACCTCGGCCCGATCCTGTCGGTCAAGGTCGTCGATTCACTCGACGAGGCCGTCGAGCACATCAACCGTTACAGTTCCCAACATACCGAAGCGATTGTCACCCGCGACATCCACGCCGCGCGTGAGTTTGTGACGCGAATTGACAGCTCGGCCGTTCTGGTGAACGCGAGCACACGGTTCAACGATGGGGGCGAGTTCGGTCTGGGCGCCGAGATCGGCATTTCCACCGACAAGTTCCACGCCCGAGGCCCGTGTGGCATCAACGAACTGACAACCTATAAATACGTGGTGTACGGCGAGGGGCAGTTGCGGGAGTAGCCTTGGGCGCCGCCCCCGCGCCGGGCCGGGCGATCCGGCAAACCAGAAGCAACCGATTCTTTCCGACGTGAGCAACGATGGGCGGCGACGTACTTAGCCAAACGGAAGTCGAGAGCCTGCTCAGCGCCATGGCGGCGGGGGGCGAGCAAAGCGCGGCGGCGACCACCGGCGGCCCCGCGCCGAAGGGCGGGGGCGGAGCGGCCCCGTTTATCCCACCGAAGCCGCGCGCGAAAATCACCCCCTACGACTTCAAACGCCCCGAACGCGTCGGAAAAGAGCAAATGCGGGCGCTGCAAACGCTTCACGAAGGGTTTGGGCGCAATTTCGGCGCGGCGCTTTCGGCGCTGCTGCGGAGCATCGTTGAAGTCAAGCTAACCAGCGTGGACCAGCTTACGTACAGCGAGTTCGTTTTCAGCCTGGAGAACCCCACCTGCTTCAATCTGCTGGAAGCGCCTCCGCTGGAAGGAAACCTGATTCTCGACATCAACCCCTCGATCCTGTACCCGATTATCGACCGGATGTTGGGCGGGGGGCGCGAGGGCGGCACCCTCGCCCGCCGGCCGCTCACGGAAATCGAACTCCGCCTGGTCGCGCGCATTACCGGCTTGTTCCTCGACGAACTGCGCCACGCGTGGGAGAACGTGCTCGACCTGCGCCTCAGCGTGGTGCGCGTGGAGAGCAATCCGCAGCTCGTTCAAATTGTCCCACCCAACGAAGTGGTGGTACTCATCAGCTTCGAGCTGACAATCGGTGAGATTCGGGGCATGATGAATTTGTGTGTCCCGTACAACGCGATCGAACGCATTGGTGGAAAGCTCTCAGCGAATAGTTGGGTGGCGTATGGACGCAAGGCGGCCACCACGGAGAGTATCGAGCAGATCAGCCGGAAGGTAGGCACCTCGCTGGTCGAATTGAAGGTCCAATTGGCCCGCACGCATATTACCGCGGGCGACCTGGTGAGCCTTCAAGTGGGCGACATCATCACCACGAGCAAGGACGTTCACAGCACCGTGCCCGTTTTTGTAGAAGGAATCCCCAAGTTCCGCGCCCGCCCCGGCGCGTTTCGCGGGCACAAAGCCGCGCTCATCGAATCGGCCGTCGAGACGCCCACCGAGCCCAACGCGGAGTAAGGGTCGGAGGGAACGAAATCCCGAATCTCCCGCCGGATATGCAATGCTGATACAACGCGAACCGAATAGGCCGCTGACCGCGTGGTTCCTGGTAGTACGATGGTTGCTTTGCGTTGCCCCGGTCGTGTTGCTGTTGCACGGGCTGGGGGAGGGACGGCATGGCGCCACATCGTACGCGGGCGGGGGATGGATGTTCACGACGAACCGGCCCCTGGAGGCAGTCAGCCCGCCGGCGACCCGGAAACCGGCCGAGTTCGCCGCCCAGGCGGCCGACCGCCCATCGCCGCGCGAGCCGCCGGCCCACATCTTCGGCTACCCGAGGCGCCAGGACCCGCTGTTCGATACCGGCACCCGGCTCCCATACAGCCGCCAGCACACACATCTTCCGCAATGGAACCGGCCCCGGTATGGGAGCAGCCTGCCACAGTACGTGAAGCCCAGCCGGGCGCAGGAACCGGTGCGGAAGCCGATGTACCACGTGCCGCCGGTCGTTGCGCCGCTGGACAACAAGCCGAAGTACTTTATCGACCATTACGTGCCGCCTTCGGTTTCCAAGCCTTCGTACGAACGCCCCACGTACCTGGACCGCCCGAACTACGTGCGCAAGCCCATCGAGAAACCCGCTTTGGACCGGCCGGGATACGATCGGTCGGGCATCTTCTACGGCCGGCCGGCGTACAACCCGCCGGTCGTCGCTACCGAGCCCTACAAGCCGCCGCGTTACGCCCCTCCGCCATGGATCGCCCCGCCACGGTAGCCGTGGCTCAACCGGCCCGGCATGGAGTGGGGCTAGCTCAGATCCCCGATTCTGCCTGAAAGCCCACCACCCGGACGAACGAGCACGGCCGATCGGCATTGACGCACTCGTGCCCGGCGGATACCTTCTGCATCCGGTCATCGCTTGCGGGAGCGGCAATGGGTTGCGGGCCGCTCGAAACTTCGTAACCGTTCGCGGAGCGGCCCGGACAGTTTTCCGCTTCATGCGAAACTTCGTCCTGTAAGCGCTATCCAAAGGTCTCCTCGCTTTTCCCCGATTGGTCGATGCTATCGATGCTGGCACGTGGCCCTGGGCTGTTGACGGTGTTTTGCTTCCTGTTGGGCTGTGCGCGCTTGCCGGAACAGAAAGCCGAGCTGCCGCTGCAGCCCGCACGGATGTCAGCCGATAGCGTCGTGCTCGATATCTTCTTCGTGCGCTGTCCCCCGGCCGACGAGCGGCTCAACTGCGAGCTTTGGGACGAAGTGGATGAACAGCGGCTTCCCGCCGAGACCCGCCGGCGCTTGTGGGCGAACGGATTTCGAGTTGGGTTGGTTTACGGGCAAATCCCCGTGGCCCTTTCGCAACTGCTGGAACTGACCGACAAGCCGGCGCCGAGCGGCGATACGATCGTCGAAAACGAGTTGAGTTCCCTTGAAGCCGAGCCCACGGTCATGCGCCGCCACCTTCAGGCGCGGCCGGGCCGGCGAAACGAAATCGTCGCGTCGCCCGTGTACGATTCCTTGCCCGTCCTCATTTCGGAGCAGGGCGAAGTGCGGGGGCGAACCTATCGGCAGGCGCAGGGTATGCTGGCGTTGACGGCGATTCCCCAACCCGACGGCCGCGTTCGTCTGAGCCTCGTTCCCGAGCTGCACTACGAACAGGCGCGCCAGCGTTGGGTTGGTCGGCAGGGTATGCTCCAGATGGAAACGAGCCGGCCCCGACATACTTTCGACGACATGGGCTTTTCCGCTGACTTCATGCCGGGCGACCTGCTCGTGCTCACCTGCCTTCCCAACCGTCCCGGCAGCCTCGGCCACAACTACTTCACCACACCGGAGGGCGAGCCGACGCAGAAGCTGCTCGTCATACGCCTGGCTCAAACGCAGCACAACGGCATCGTTCCATAGCCTGAACCTGATCGGGCAAACTACGCGTGGTGTCGCACACATTCGAAGAGCGAAAAGTGGGACAGTCCCCGTGGATGACAACATGGGCGACGGCCCCCAAAAACAGCCTCCAAAAACGGCCTCCAAAAACGGCCCCGGTTGACTTTACTCGTGACAGAGCCTACATTTAGGACACGTTGGACCGCCACCGCCCTTTCGGGGGCAGTCGTAACTAGAAGGAACGGACCCGGTTGACATCGCTCACCGCCGGCTGAGTTCGTTGCCCGGCTGAGTTCGTTGCCCGGCTGAGTTCGTTGCCCGGCTGAGTTCGTTGCCCGGCTGAGGGTTTCTGCCCAACCGCCGCTTTGCATGGGAGAAAGATTCGTGACAAAAAAAGAGATCGTCCTGGAGCTGGTCGCCAAGTACCAGGTGTCCTATGAAGACGCCCAGAGCATTGTCCAAACCTTCTTCGACCTGATCATTGGTGCGCTCGTCGATGAAGGTCGCATCGAATTGCGCAACTTCGGCGTTTTTGAGGTCAAACGCCGTTCGGCTCGGACGGCGTTGAATCCCAAAACCGGCGAGCGAGTGAGCGTTCCCGAAAGGCTCGGCGTCACGTTCAAGCCCGGCAAAGCCATGCAGCAACAGGTCAAGCAGTGCAAGAGCCCCCACTCTGGCTAGCAGGATGCAGCTTTGTGGGGCAGTCACCAATCAGTATTCTCCGTTGCTTGGTGCAGCGGTTTCTCGGGGTTGCGCGGCGTTCGTTCGGTTGCCTGCACGGGGGTGACGCGGTAAGATAACGAAGTCTGTGTATTCGACCGATTCTTTCCTGCGAGGGCATCACGATGAAACGTCGACAGTTCCTGGCTAGTTCTCTTGCGACGGGCGCAGGACTAGCGGTGTTCGGTTGCGCAGGCGCGGCCGACTCCGATCCGAAACCCAATGCCACACCATCCCAACCTGAAGGAGATTCTCCCGTGCCGTTCCAACAACCCGAGCTTCCCTATGCACTGGGCGCATTGGCGCCGTTCCTTTCCGAGGAACAGATGCACTTTCACTACAACAAGCACCATGCAAGCTACTTCACCAACCTGAACAAGTTGGTTGAGGGAACGCCGCAGGCGGCCATGTCGTTGCGCGAGGTGGTCATCGATTCGGAGGGCGGTGTGTTCAACAACGCGGCCCAGGCGTGGAACCATTCGTTCTTCTGGAACTGCATGGTGCCCGGCGGAGGCGGCGAGCCCGGAGGCGAACTCGCCAAGGCCATCCAGCGCGATTTTGGCTCGTTCGACGAGTTCCGCCAGCAGTTCTCTAACGCCGCGGTCACCTTGTTCGGCTCCGGATGGGCGTGGCTGGCGAAGGACTCGTCTGGGAAACTGACGATCACACAAGGAAGTAACGCCGACGTGCCCTTAACGGAGCAGATGGAGCCTCTCTTGACCGCCGACGTGTGGGAACACGCTTACTACGTCGATTACCGGAACCTTCGGGCCAAGTTCGTCGAAGGCTTCTGGGACGTGGTCAACTGGGACTTCGTCGAGAAGACCTTTGCCCAGGCCTGACTACGCAGCTTTAAGCCGCGGCGAGTATATCGTCTGAATGACCAAAAAAAGCGAGCCGGGTCCACGAATGGACCCGGCTCGGATCATCACGGATGGGCGAGTCGCGACAACAGGGCAATCGCTCCTCTCGGAAGACGGCTTGCAACAGCGACTTTGGAAGCCCGCTGCGCCGCCCGTCCACATCCGGTCGAGGGTTCAACTAAGCGTCGGGCGGGGCCGGAGCCTCAGGGGCTTCAGGCGCCTCAGGAGCTTCCGGAGCCTCAGGGGCTTCCGGAGCCTCGGGCGCTTCCGGAGCCTCTTCCACAGCCGGAGCCTCAGGAGCCGGCGCCGCTTCGGTCGCCGGGGCCTCGTCGGTTACGACGTCCACAACCGCCGCACACGCAGCCGGAGCGCAAGCAGCCGGAGCGCAGGTGGCCGGACGGCAAGTCCGGGGAGCGCGCCTCGGGCGGCAAGTGCGCGGCGCGCGGGCCGGACGGCAAGTCCGCGGGCGGCACGTCTTCGGCTCGCAGGTGACTGCGGCGCAGGTCCTCGGACGGCAGGTGCGCGGAACGCGTGCCGGACGGCAAGTCCGGGGAACGCGTGCCGGGCGGCACGTCTTCGGAGCGCAGGTAACGGGTTCAACCGCTACCGGGGCGCAGGTGACGGGCGCGGCCGTTGCCGGGGCGCACGTCTTCGGACGGCAGGTGCGCGGAACACGCTTCGGACGGCAAGTCCGAGGAACGCGTGCCGGGCGGCACGTCTTCGGAGCGCACGTAACGGCCTCAACCGCTACGGGAGCGCACGTGACGGGCGCGGCCGTTGCCGGGGCGCACGTCCTCGGACGGCAGGTGCGCGGACGGCACGTCTTCGGCTCGCAGGTGACCGCGGCGCAAGTCTTCGGACGGCGCGGAACGCGTGCCGGACGGCAAGTCCGGGCAGCGCGTGCCGGACGGCACGTCTTCGGAGCGCAGGTAACGGGTTCAACCGCTACCGGGGCGCAGGTGACGGGCGCGGCCGTTGCCGGGGCGCACGTCTTCGGACGACAGGTGCGCGGAACACGCTTCGGACGACAGGTCCGGGGAACGCGTGCCGGGCGGCAGGTCTTCGGAGCGCAGGTGGCCGGAGCGCAAGTCTCCACAACCACCGGTGCGCAGGTAGCCGGCGATGCCTCGTCGGCCGAAGCCTGCGTCTCCATGCCCAGAAGGGCGAGTCCGAGCGCGGCAAGCAGGACCGCCGCACTCATCAAGCAAAATCGTTTCATCTCTGAAACCTCCATTGAAACAGGTACCGTAACGTTAGAAACTCTAACACATGCCGTCGGTGACTCCGCTCCCCCCGATCCCAACGGCAGCAATCGGGGTTCCTCTTCGATGCGTTCGCCATGCACGCGGCAACGGACAACGCGCCCGATCGGTGCCCTGTTGAACCAATCGGGCCGAGCTTTCCATTCCTACCGAATGCACGGCCTAAGACAATAGGCTAGCATAGTTCAACTGGATGTCAACAGGGGGAATGGTAAAATTTTCATCTCAGGGCAAATCCGCAGCTTGGGCGATATACGTCGCTCTTTTGCCAAGGATAGGTTACCGTGCGCGGTCGGTCCAATTTTACGCGCATTCGCTCGAATCGCGCAGAGTTGTCCCCTGGAAGAATGGACGTAACTCAAGATGTCAGAAGTAGTTACGTCAATTTACGGGAAGGAGGTGGGGTGGTGGACTGTTCCGTTGTCCGGCCAATCGGAACTGTCTTGCAGAAACGACGATACCCCAAGACACGCGGCAAACCCCTCGTGTTGGGGAGCTTTTGCTGTCCATTGTTGTCCGAATAGTGCCCGGCGCTCCGCCCTTGTATAGGCTGCCGATCCCGTAGCGGCGTCTCTCCGAGACGCCGAATTCCGAGTCTCGGCGAGACTCGGCCACAAGGTGGTCGGTAAGATTGTTTCTGCCGCTTGCCTTAGCGGATCGGGGTTTCCGCGTCTTCCTGGCGCTGGGCTTCGAGGGGAACCCCCGGCTGGCTCTGCATCATCTCCGCCTGGGCGCGCCGCATCGTCTCCTCGCGTACCCATTGGAGTTTCTCGAGCATCTCTTCGGGATCCTCAAAGTTCAACAGCAGCGGCGGTTCGCCGGGAAAGACCGTCGGCGCCATGCCGGCGATGCGCCAACCGGCGGCCTCGCGGCGCAGTGCCCAAACGATGGGCTCTTCCGCCCGCCCGCCGGCCTCGTCCAGATCGCTCCAAACGCACGCGACTCGGGCGGCGTCTTCGCCGAGATATTCCACCTCGCCCACTTGGAACTGGGCTGTGTCGCTGCCGGCCGGAGCCACTTCGAGGTCCATTTCGGTCGTCTTGCGACGTGCGAGGTCTGTCAGCATGCCCGCGGCTTGTTCGTCGTTGCCGGCGCAAACCGCGCTGAGAAAGATATTTACGGCGCCATGGGGCGTATCGGCCGTCGGCCCGCCGCCTTCCGCCGCGCCTTGCCGGTCGATCCCTTGAGCCGAGGTCGAGGACGGTGTCGATGAGTTTCCACACCCGGCAAGGCCGAGCAAGACTCCGACAATCAGCGTAGTCATCGCGTTGCGCCGCATGATCATGCATTCCTTTGCGTATGGGTTTCCGTGAACAGGTGCCTGCGCCGGCAAGGCGCGGTTGCCGACCACCGCCCAGTTTTGCGAAAAAGGCGGCCGGCGTCAAGAGCGAAAATCGCCTAACCCGCCCCAATTCCTCGATCGAATGCGTCCTGTTCGCGTTGATAGAGGGCCAGTACCGACTGGAACGTTTCGCCGGACATCTGCCACACGGGGTTTTCGTCAGTGTGGGCGTTGCAATGGGTCGTGAAAAGCCGGTACATGAACTTGAACAAGTTGCGGGGCACCCGCAGGGTCGCGAACGCATCCATCAGTCGGCGCTGGTCCACGGCCGGCTCGAACAGCGCCGTGAGCAACGGCGAGGCGCCGTCGGCGGCGCATGCCTTCACGCGGGCCGACGCCATGTCGTAAAGCGACTGACCGGTCCAATCCAGCGAGCGGATCAAATTCTGCTTGTCCAGGCGCGCTCGCTGGTGGAACTCGCGGTCCTCGCGGTCGATCAGGGGCTCCAAGTCGGAGGGCAGGAGCAGTTTCATGCCAACACCCGGGTGTTTCAACAGCTTGTTGTCGAGCATAGGCCAGATCAGGGCGCGCATGAGCTGCGTAGACCCGTTGATCAGGTACGGTTCGTCCACGCGATCCACCAGCACCACCATGCCACGGAATCGCAGAGCCCCCAGCACCGATTGCAGCTTCGCGATCAGTTCGTAGCGGTCGTCGCTCCGCTGTTCGGAGGGCAGCGGCTGGCCCACCAACTGGGCGGTGGTCATCCGGATGAGCACTTTTCGCAGAAACGCCGTGTTGTGATGGAGCACGCGCGTATGACGCCGAATCTTCCATGCCGTCCATTGCGCCTTCGCCAGGCGCCAAAGGCGCGGGATCCAGCCGGCGGCAATCGCCAAATATGGCCAAACCGTCTGCAACCAATTCCACCGGCCCGTGGCGGCAACGAGCACCAACACGCCCAGCGTAACCAGTCCGCCAACGCAAAGGTCCCATGCCGCCCGCCAGGTGGGAAACCCCAACCGGCTGCGCAGGGCATGCCACCGCGCGACAAGGTTTTCCGAGGTCGACTGGTCGTAACATGCGGCCAGCACCATGACGTCGCGTTTCTGGCCCGCGTCG
>SKZG01000123.1 GCA_007127495.1 Planctomycetales bacterium | reverse complement strand
CTGAGCACGCAGAGGAGCCCGACCCGCGCGAAAAGGGCCTGGCACTCGACCAGCAAGACGCTCCGCCGCCGGAGAACCCACCGTCCGAAGGCGACCCGTCCTCCGCCGACAAGGAGGGAGGTCCGGCCCATGAGTAACCGCAGCGAGACCGTTCGCCGGGGACTGTCCCAATTCCATGCGTACAATTTGGACGCCACCGATGGGCTTGTTTCATCGGAGCGATGGTCTGTCAGCTACGCCAGCGGCCCGCCAACTGCCACGCCACCGGCGACCTTGTGTCGCCGGGGCGGTGGTCAGCTAGCTAAGCAGCCTGACGTACGGCGTCTCAGCCAAGTGACCACCGCTCCGGCGGGGCGAGCCCGCCGGTGGCGTGGGGTCGGGGTGGCCGTCAGTAGCCTACAGACCATCGCTCCGGCGGGGCGAGCCCGCCGGTGGCCCTTGCTGGCAGCGATATTCGTCCTACTGGCCATGATGCTTACCTCCCCCGCCCGCGCGGCCGATCCGGCCGACGGTGCCCGCCCGCAACCCGAGAAAGTCCGCACGCTGTACGTTCCGATGGGCGACTTGCGCGTGCTGCTGGAAGCCGGCCCGCGCCGCGTGATGCTCGACCGCGAGCAGTACGAGGCCCTGATGGCCAAATCGCGCCGCGAGGAGGAGTTGGCCCCGCCGGCGTCGGTTGCGATGCTCGCCGCCGGGTACGACGTGGACCTTCAGCCGGGCCGGGCCGAACTGACCGGCACGCTTCACTTCGAGGTGCTGGCCAAGGGACTGCACGCCGTACCGCTCGACCTGGCCGGCGTCGGCCTGCGCGGCGCGCAGCTCGACGGGCAGCCCGCCGCACTGGGCCGCGGCGAGGACGGCGTGGTGCGCCTGTTCGTCGAGGGGCCGGGGCGGCACGAGCTTACGCTCGACATGGTGGCGCCGGTCGAGCAGACCGCCGCCCGCCAGACCCTCTGCTTCCGACTGCCGCAGGCCCCCTCGGCAACCATGCGCCTTACTGCGCCCGGCGACGTCGAGCTGAAGAGCGGCGCGGCGGTCGTCAGCCGGCAGGTGGACGACGAAGGCGAGGAAACCCGGTTCGAGCTTCTGCCGCCCGCGGGCGATGCCACGCTCGAGTTCTCGCTCAACAGCCGGCTGCTGCGGCAGGAGCGCGTGGTGCTGGCCACCGGCGTGATCGTCGATGAAATTACCGAGGCGTACGAACGGCTGCACGCCACCTTTTCGCTCGACGTGCTGCACCGGCCGGTCGACCGCTTCCAGTTCGCCGTTCCCGCGGGCTTCGAGGTGACCGACGTCGCGTCGGCCCAGCTTGCCCGCTGGGACGTCGAGCGCGGGGCGGAGGAAGGCGACGTGCTCGAAGTGGTCCTGCGCGAGCCGACCACCGACACGGTGGTGGTGAACCTATCGGCTGTGAAGGCGGCGGGCGTGCTGGGGCAGTGGTCGTTCCCGCGGCTCTTGCCGCTGGAGGTGGCCGGGCAGGTGGCCGTGCTGGGCGTGGTCGCCGAGGAGCGGCTGGAGGTCCGGTCGCTGGCCGACGAGGGGCTCATCGCCATCGATACTTCCGTCTTTGAGCAAACTCTGCCGCCGACGCTCCTGGCCCCGCGATCCGGCGACGCCCCCTTGCTGCCCATCGCGGCCTACTATGCCCCGCAGCGCGATTACGCGCTAAAGGCCGAGTTCGCCCGGCCTGCGGCGGAACTCGCCGTGACGGCCAGTGTGCTCTTGACCATTGCCGAGCAGCGGCTGTCGGTGCGTGGCGGGTTCGCCATCCAGCCGTCGGTCCAGCCGCGGTTCAGCTTCAGCTTCTCGGCCCCGGCCGGCTGGCACGTGACGGGCGTGACGGGACCGGAAGGGGAAGCCCTGCCGTTCGAGCGATACGGCTCCGCCGACGCCGCCGGACGCATCCATGTTACCGTGCCGCAAGGCATGAAGCCCGACGAAGCGTTCGTCGTGGGTTTCGAGGCGACGCGCGCGCCGGCCGGCTGGCTCGACGATTGGCCCTCGCGCGAGATCGACTTCCCACGGTTCGACCCGCTCGACGCCACCCGAACCCGGAGCGCCCTGGCCGTGGCCGTGGCCGACGACCTGCGCGTGCGGCCCGAGGCGATTGAGGGGCTTACGCCGCTCGACGAGGCCGAGAAGGCCGACTGGAACCTCTCCGGCGTGCCCACCACGCTGGCCTATCGGGCCGAGGGGACCGACTACTCGGCCCGCTTGATGGTCGAACGCACGCAGCCGCGCCTGGCCGCGCGGACGTTCTCGTTCTTCCGGATCGCCTCCGGTTCGCTGCGGGCGCGGTGCGAAATCATCTACCAGGTCGACGAGGCCGGCACCACTCGGCTGTCCTTTGCGCTGCCGGCCGAAAGCACGCCCGAGTCGGTCGCCATCGTCGGGCTCGACGGGCTTCAACTGAAGCAATTCGCCGCGGAAGTGGAAGGCGACCAGCGCCGGTGGACCGTGGAAGTGGCCGAGCGCAGCCGCGGGCAACTGCGTCTGGCGTGCGACTTCGAGCAGCCGCTCGACGAGCGGGAGGCCAAAGGGCTTGCCCTGCCCGTCGTGCAGGCGTTGGGTACGGCGTACCAGTCGGGCTTCGTGGCCGTCGAGGGCGATGCCGAACTCGACGTGCAGGTGACCACCGGCGCCCGGCGCGTCGACGTGGGCGAACTGGCCGAGGCCGATTATCTGCCGGGCCGGCGCCTGCTCGGAGCGTTCGCCTTCGTGGGCGAGCCGGTCGAGGTGACGGTCGACGCCGTGCGGCCGCCCGGCTATCGGCTGCCTGCCAGTATCGTGGAGTTTGCCGAACTGAACACCCGGCTGGGCACGGACGGCACCAGCCAGACGCTCGCCCGGTTCTCGCTCCGCACGAAGGCGCAGGTGCTGGAAGTGCACTTGCCGGCCGGCTCGGAGCTTTGGGCCGCCAAGCTGGACGATACGCCCCTGCGCCCGCAACGGGCAGGCGAGCGGCTGCTGCTGAACCTGCCCGCGACCGGCGATGCGATCCACGATTTGGAGATCATGTACTCCAGCCCGGTAGCGGCAATTGCCCTGCTGGGCGACGTGCGGCTGCCGGCCCCGTCGCTCCGGCTGCGGGCCGAGGAGGACGCCGCGCCGGAGGAGGTGCCGCTGGTGGACCTGGCATTGAACGTGTACCCGCCCGCGGGCTACCGCGTGGTGCGCAGCCGCGGGTCGGTGCATACCGATCAGATCGAGCGGCCCATGCCTGCCGCCGTGTACGTGGCCGGCGTGCTGTACTGGCTGGGCGGGGGGATTCAGCCGTTTTGCGGAGGATGTGGAGTCCATCCCCGAGGCTCAACAGCCTTCCTCGACGATCACTTGCCAACGCCATTGGGCCACCGTCCACTGAGCAGAAAGCTCGAAAGCCGTATGGACTACAGGCCCATGGAGGAGGCCGACATGGAGATGGATTTCGACACGTCTGAGGCAGCCATGGCCGAGCTGGGCGTACAGACGCCCATGGCGCCCGCGGAGCAGCCGCCCCAACCGACGCCTGAGCCGGCCGACGCGCCCCCGCCACCTGCCGCGCAACCGGTGCCCGGGCAGGATGCTACGGAATTCCCACATGAGCCGCCGTTGGTGTATCCCGACAGCCAGGTTTGGAAAGAACTGAAGGCCCGGCCCGACGACCTGCTCGGCGTGCGGAGCCTGCGAATCGACTTCCAGCGGACGATTGCCGACGAAGGCATGGCGTTCCGCAGCCTGGGCGTCGAGCCGGTGCTGGCCGTGACGCTGTCGAACCGGGCGCGGTTCGGCGCGCTGGCGTGGGCCGTGGGCATTCTCACGGCCGTAGTGGGCATGTTGCTCACGCGCCGCCCGGTGCGGTGCCGTGCGGCGTACGTGGTGGGCGTGCTGGTGGTGGCCGCGCTGCTGCCGGCGCTGTTCGACGGCATCGAGCTTGCCCACCTGTGCAACGCCGCGTTCTTCGCGGCCAGCGCCCTGGTGCCCT
>SKZG01000359.1 GCA_007127495.1 Planctomycetales bacterium | reverse complement strand
GGCTACGCGATCGAGTACGACTACGTACCGCCGCAACAGGTTTTTCGCTCGCTGGAGACAAAGCGCGTTTCGGGACTGTACCTCGCCGGGCAAATCAATGGTACGACCGGTTATGAGGAGGCCGCCGGCCAAGGACTCATCGCAGGGGCGAACGCGGCCCGCGCGATGCAAGACAGCCCGCCTCTGGTCCTGGGACGCGAGCAAGCCTACCTGGGCGTGATGATTGACGACCTGGTCACTCGCGGTGTCGATGAACCCTATCGTATGTTCACGAGCCGGGCTGAATACCGCTTGCTGCTACGGCATGATAATGCCGACCGGCGACTGACGCCTCTGGGGCGCGAGTTGGGGTTGGTCGACGACAAGCGATGGAGCCGTTTTCAACGCAAACGGGCCGAGATCGAGCGAGTCAGCCGAATCTTGCGCGAAGTGCGAAGCGGGCCGCTCACGCTGGAGCAGCGGCTCCGTCAGCCGGAGGTGTCGTGGGAGGATCTGGCATCCCAGCACCCTCCGCTCGCCGACGTTTCCGCCGAGACGGCTGCCACGTTGACCAGCGATGCAAAGTACGCAGGCTACGTTGCACGACAGGAAGTCGAGATCGCCCGCCAACGGCGATTTGCCGAACGAACCATTCCGCGCGAACTCGACTATGCGGCGGTGAAACATTTGCGCGCGGAAGCGAGGGAACAGCTTGGACGCATGCGTCCGGGCGACCTGGGCCAAGCCGGACGGGTTCGTGGCATTACACCGGCTGACTTGGCCGTGCTGATGCTCCACTTGCAGCACCTACCTATTGTGAACCATCCGGGCTAGCGCCCAATGCCACTCACTTTGGAACCATTTGGGGGCGTTTTGTTAGCGGAGCGGCGCGAGCCGCCCGGTTTCCCGACTGTAGTACATTTAGGGGCGTTTTGTTAGCGGAGCGGCGCAAGCCGCCCGGTTTCCCGACTGTAGTACCGGACGGCTCGCGCCGTGCCGCTACAAAGTATGGACGGCTCGCGCCGTGCCGCTACAAAGTAAGGCGACGCACGACGCTAAAGCGTTTGCTCCATGGGCAACATGAGCATGCGAGGAATGACAACATAGTTGGGCTGTTCCAGCATGAACTGGACGGCACGGGCGATGTCGGCAGCCTGCACCGGTTGCTTGGTCGCCTTCAAAGATAGTTTCTGTTCGGGCTTCCAGTGGCTTTGCAAGTCGGTTGCGGTGTAGCCCGGCTCAATGACCATCACCCGCACGCCGGTGCCGGCCAATTCCAGCCGCAGTGCTTCGGACATGGCCTCGATGGCGAACTTTGTTCCGGAATAGACCGCCGCGCCCGGCCGTACCTTCAGTCCCAAAATACTCGAGGTCGTAATCAAATCGCCATGCCCTTGCGGTTTGAACACCTTCACAGCGGCATAGGCCAGCCGCGCCGCGGCTTCGAAGTTCACACGGATCATCGTGGTCATGGCGTCGTCGTCGACCTCGTCGACTTTGCCGACGTTCATGATGCCGGCGTTGTTGAATACGAAATCGAGGCGGCCGAAGTGCCGGATAGCGGCATCGATCAGTCCCTGGGGCAGCGACGGATCGACAATGCTTCCGGCAACGGCTACGGCTTCGCCGCTCATTTCCTCGACAAGCTGGTCGAGGCGCTCTTGGCGACGCGCTGTGACGACGAGTTTGGCGCCGGCCCCGCTGAGTCGTTTTGCGGTGGCCCAGCCGATCCCGCTGGAGGCGCCCGTAATGATTCCGACTGCGTTGTGCAATTCCATGGGGAACTCCGTAAAGAGCGAAGGTTTACAACTTGCGACAGATAGATTACTGTAACGGATGCTGGCCGGAGCGCGAACCCCCGGCTGGAGACGTGCGCACGCGAGAACGCAAGCGTTCGAATCGCCCCGCGTTCGGAAACCCTGGCATCCGGAACCATCCTGCGGCTTGCGTAGGAGAATCATGCCGACAATTGGCGTAGTCGACCAAGCTCCCGACTTCGCGAGGACTGCGCATACGGGTGAGCTGATCCACAATCTGGTTTAGCCATGCTCTTTACTGATCTTTCCGAAGTGTACGACGCACTGGTCGACTGGCCCAAGCGGCTTGCTCGCGAAGAGCCGTTCTATCGCAATGTGTTCGAGCAGGTTGGGGTGCGGAGCGTGGTGGACGTCGCCTGCGGAAGCGGACGGCACGCGAACATGTTCCACGACTGGGGATTGCGCGTTGAGGCGGCCGACGTCAGTCCGGCAATGATCGACCTCGCGCGCCGGCGTTTTGATGAACCGCTCGGCATGCGCTGGGTGGTACGCGGATTCGACCAGCCCATCGCTTCGGCACCCTTCGACGCCGCCGTTTGTGTGGGCAATTCGCTCGCCCTGGCGGGAAGCCCCGAAAAGGCCGCGGCAGGCGTGCAGCAGTTGCTCGCCGCGGTTCGTCCCGGCGGTGTCGCCATCGTACACCTGCTCAATCTATGGCGGCTGCCGGAAGGTCCTTGCACCTGGCAGGTCATCAAGCCCGCAACGGTGGCCGGTCGCGAGCTGTTTCTCGTGAAGGGCGTACATCGTTGCAGCTCCGGCGGGTTTGTCGACCTCATCGTGCTTCCGACCGGCCCCGGCACGTCGCCGCATACGGAATCTACCCCGCTGCTGGCAATCGAAGCCGCTGAGCTAGAGCAAATGGCTGAAAAGGCCGGCGCCCGCAGTGTGATGCTCTACGGGAACTACCAGCGCGCCCCATACGACCGCGAGCGGAGTGCGGATCTTGTCATGCTGGCCATCAAGTGACTGAAAGCGGAAGTCCGGCCGCTCCGGCTTCTTTACAAGCAACCGTTCAGGAGAACCGTCCGCTGTAAACGATTGAGCGGATTTCTACTGGCCGGCAGACATCGCTGGTGGGGCCGCCGCCGCGCGCTCGACGAGGGCGCTCGCGCGGAACTGCAGCAGAATGGTTGTGCCGTCGACGGCCGTTTCGGCCAGTTTCATGTCGAGCCGCATCCCGTAGGGTAGCAGTTGTGCAGTTTTCACACGAGCCGCAGGGCCCTCGAGCTGCGTCACGGAAAGCTGCGGCACAGCGGCAAACGGTGGACAAAACGCCAAGTGTACATTCTCCGTCCGCTGTCCCTCAGCGAACGGCACGCGCATATACCCGGATACCTCTTCCTCGCCATCGGTCAGTTGACGCCGCGTGAATTGCTGGAGCACCCCGGCGGGCGGTTCTCCATTTGGGTGCGATTCCGAGGAAACGCCGCCATCGGGCGCTGAGCGTTTTAGCGCGGCGATTCGCGATGGGAATCGCAGCAAGCGCCCGCTCGAACGTTTCCCGGCCGGCCGGGAAACGGGGCGCAGCGCGAGCATCCCGCTTAAGAAAATCGGCGCCCAAAGGCCGATCAGCCCGGGCCAACCACTGCCGGGCACACTGAGCGCAAGAGCCACGGCTAGAGCTGCGCCTGTAGGCAGTAAGCGAGCCGGGCGGCTGCGTCCCCCTCCCCTGCCCTGCTGCGGTTTGCGTGCAAACATGCCGCGCACGCTTGCGTTGGAAAGAGCCACCAGAATTCCGATAACAGCCAACGCCGCCGGTGGAAGCGGCGCAACGAGCGCGCCCGAGACGCGCCGCGCCCCGAGCACTCCAGCCGCGCCCACGAGCAGAAGGAACAGCACCACAGCCGCGCCGCGCACAAGCGCCTCGGTTGGCTGAGCCGGCAAGGCGGTCAGGGCGGCCTCGGCTCGCGATAGCCACAGGCGATTGGGGTTGACTGAGGTTTGCTTCACGGGATGCATTGGGGGCTGCCCCCGTCCGTGGCTTGCCGGCTAGGAGGCAACGGTATCAAGGCTTGCCCCGGCGGCCTCGGCCAGTGCCTCGGCGCGGTGCGTGCTCTCCCAGGTAAAGTCCGGGTCGTTGCGCCCGAAGTGGCCGCCCGCGGCCGTCTTGCGGTAAATGGGCCGGCGCAGGTCGAGGTACTGGATAATTTGGCCGGGGCCGAGCGGAAACAGT
>SKZG01000503.1 GCA_007127495.1 Planctomycetales bacterium | reverse complement strand
TTGGCCAACTCGACGGCGGGCACATTCTGTACGCTTTGCTGCGCCGGAAGGCGCACCCGATCGCCACGGGCTTGCTCCTTGCTGCGGCCATGCTGGTCGTGTTCAACTTTGCCGTGTACGGGCCGTGGCTGCTCATCGTCCTGATGCTCATCGTCCTCGGCCCCAAACACCCGCCAACCCGAAACGACCACGTCCGTTTAGGGCGATTTCGCATACTACTTGGATGGCTGACGCTGGCCTTTATCGTCATTGGCCTCACGCCGCAGCCGATCATCAGCGCCGGTTAGGCGCTTCGGTTGACTACCCATGGCTATCGCGCCCCATCGCCGGATGCCGCTGCTTGCCGTGCCGGCCATTGTTCTTGCCGCCGGGGTATTCGGCTGGTGTTCGTTTCCCGCCTGCGCGACCCCAATGCCCTCCGACGGCCTCGCACTGGTACGGCAACTTGGCCACCCCGACTACGCGCTGCGGGAAGCGGCGGCTGCGCAGCTCACTCGGTTGGGTCTGAAGATGCACGATGTTCTGGTTGCCGGATTGCGCGACGCCGATCCCGAAGTGCGCCGCCGATGCCGAATGATCCTGAGTCGGGTTCTTGAGGCCGACTACGAACAACGCATCGCAGCACTGCTGGCCGATACGGCGGGTGGCGAGCACGACTTGCCCGGTTGGGCGTGGTACCGCAAGGCGGTCGGGAGCGATCCCCATGCCCGTGTCATGTTCGCTACGGTCCTTCGCGCCGAGCCGGGTTTGCTGGCATCGGCGGAGCGGGGGCCGGCCGAGGCCGAGGCGGCATTCCAACATCGCTTCGCCCAGTTGTACCGGGAAATGCATTTTCCCGACCACCGATTCCGCCGGCAGCCGAGCGTGGAGAGCGTGTCCGCCCTGCTGATGGTGGCCGTCAACCCTCAATGGCGCCTGCCCGGCCAACTGGTGGACAGCAACCATTTACTGAACTTCCTCCGGAGCGGCCCGTTTGCCAGGGTCTTGAGCGAGGTGGAATCGACCCACGTTGCCCGCCGGCTGGTGGGGCGATGGATTCTCGTACAGGGCGTTCCCAGTATGGCCCATCAGAAACTTCGCCTGGCCATGCAATTCGACATCCCTGAAGGCCTGTTCCTGGCACTCGATCTGCTCGACAGGCCGGGTGTCCACGCGCCCAATATGGCCGCATCTGCCGCCGAGGCGGTGGCCCGGCTCGGCGGCGCGCGGTGGGCGGAAAGGCTTCTGCCACTTTTGGACGACGAGCGGCCGTGCGCGCGGGCGGGCAGACGCGCCGTTCAGGTGCGCGACGTTGCCTTGGCGTGGCTGGTTCACCTCACCCGCCAAGACCTGGCCCCCTATGGCTTGGCCGGCGCCGAGAGCTGGTTTCAGAACGTTGCGCGGAACCGATCGGTAATGTTCCGCTTCACGGACTTCGGACACGACGATCCTGCGGAGCGCGAGGCGGCGTTGACGAAGTGGGCGGAGTGGCTCGCGGCGAATCCTTTGCCGTCTCCTCCCGCAACCGGAGGCCACATCCTGGCTGAACGACCCGTCGATCCGAACCCACTCAGGCCGCCCACGCCGCTGTCAACCCACGCGGCGCCTCCCGCAGCCGCCGGCTTGGACATGGCCGACCGCGCCTTGGTGCGGAGTCTTCAACGAGCCAAACGCCTGGCCGAACTGGGCGAGTACACCGCGGCGGTTCAGATTCTGGGGCTCCTCCTTGCCGCCGAGAATGATTTCGTATTCCAACCGGACCGCAACGTGTCGCTCTACCGGAACTTGAAACCGGCGGCCGAGCAGGTTCTCGGGCAACTGCCGGAAGCCGGCCGGGCGGCGTACGCAATGCTTTTCGATGCCGAGGCAAGGTACCGGCTCGACGAGGCGCTGGCCGGCGACCGGCGCGATGTGGCCCGGGTTGCACAGGACTACTTCTACACTGAAGCGGGCGCCGAAGCCGCCTACCTGCTCGGCGCAAGCCACTGGCAGGCCGGCCGGTTCTTCAGCGCCGCGGCGTACTGGCAGCGTCTGGCGGATTCAGGCCGTCGAGCCCGGCGGTTCGAGCCGGCCCTATCGCTGCAACTGGCTTCGTGTTGGACGGCCCTGGGCAAATCGGATCGCATTCCGCATCGATTGGAGCCATTGAGGAGCCGGTATGCCGTCGCTCCCATCGAAATAGCCGGCCGGAGCGCGAGTTGGTTCGACGACGACGCCGCCGGCTGGCTGGTTCGGTCGCTTGGCCACCTGCCGGCAGGCGACGAAGGGCAATGGAGCCTGTTCCGTGGCCGACCTTCGCGCAACCCCGTGGGCGCCGGAGGCAGCCCCTACCTTGTGGCCCGGCCGCTCGATGAACCGGCAAGAAACGGTCTGCTGCGCCGGGCGATCGACCGGGTGCGCAACGACTACTTCGGCCCCCGCCGCGCGGGCCTGCCGACCCTGAATCCTCTGGTTGTCGGCGAGGCGATCGTGGCGCGCACCGCCACGCGCATTCGGGCGGTCGACGGCGCGACGGGAACGTTGTTGTGGGAGGCCCTGCCGAACGAGCCCCTTCGCGACGTGCTGGCGACGGCAGCTTTCCAACGCGATGACCTGGCCGAGGAATTGCTTACCGCCGACCTGCTGCGCCGGATGTGGCAAGAGCTGGTGTACGGCACCTTGAGCAGCGACGGCCGTTTCGTGTTTGCCGTCGAGGGGCTTCCGATGCACGGCTTGAGCGGGGCGCAACGTGTGGTTGTGGCCGACGACGGCACACGGCAGTTGGCCCCCGGCGCGCACCAGGCTGACAACCTGCTGGCGGCTTACGATGTGGCGACCGGAAAGCTGCAATGGGAGTTGGGCGGCCCGATGGACGGCGATGGCCGGCGCTTGGCCGGCGCGTATTTTCTCGGCCCGCCGCTGCCCCTGGGTGCAAGCCTGTATTGCCTGGCCGAGATCGAAAGCCATACGGTGCTGCTCGTGCTCGATGCCGCTACCGGCCACCTGCAATGGCAGCGAACGCTTGCGGTGGGCGAGCCGCCGAGTTCTCAAGCCGCCGTCCGATTGCCGGGATTCGCCATTCCGCAAATCCAGCATCCGGCCGTGAGGGGAAGCGGAAGCGGCGCTCTGTCTTACGCTGACGGCATGCTCGTGTGCCCCCTCGGCAACCAGCGCGTGGCGGGGGTGGACCTGACCAATCGCAACGTGGTTTGGCTGTACGAGGGCCAAGGCGCCTTGTTTGAAGAACCGATTGCCAATCGTAGAGTGCGCGAAGCCCGAGCCCAGTTGCAGCACACACCGCCCAACGACCGGTGGGTTGATTCGTGCATGACGGTTGCCGAGGGACACGTTCTGCTGACCTTCCCGGAGAGCGACCGGCTGATTTGTTTGCGGCTGAACGACGGCACGAAGCAATGGACCGCGCCCCGGGCCGACGGATTGTACGTGGGGGCCGTACACAACGGCATCGCGATGGTGGTCGGACGCGGTCACATCCGAGGACTGCGCATGGCCGATGGCGAAGCGGCGTGGGACAACGACTTTCCCCTGCCACCTGGGGCCGTGCCCAGCGGCCGCGGGTTTCTCAGCGGCGAAAAGCTTTATGTTCCGTTAAGCACGGCCGAAGTCATCGGGGTGGACGCTGCCTCAGGACGCATGGTGTCGCGCGCACGTTCGCCGGCAGGAATAGTACCCGGCAATCTCGTGGGGCTCCGTGACGCGGTAATATCGCAAACGGCTGACGGCCTCTGGCGCTTCGACCTGACCCGCGACCACGAGCGGCTTGCAGCCCGGAGAACTGCCGAAGACCCCGACGACGCGGTTGCATGGACGGAACGGGGAGAATTGCTGCTGAGCGAGGGGCGAATCGGCGAGGCGATTCGGTGCCTCACCCATGCCCGCCAGTTGGCGCCCACGGAGCAAGCACGGCTCCGGGTTGCCCGCGCCGTAACCGACGGACTGTGGGCTGACTACCAGCGTTTTCGGCCGCTGGCCGAAAGCCTGGAGTTGGACGCGATGGAA
>SKZG01000015.1 GCA_007127495.1 Planctomycetales bacterium | reverse complement strand
CTTCGCTGACCGCGTCGACAATGATGCCAATCGTCTTCCCCGCCACATTGACGACCATGATGCGGGTTTCGTCGGTCGCTTCCTGGCGAGCCAGGCCGAATCGGAGGCGGAGATCGACAATCGGAATGACCGTGCTGCGAAGGTTGATCAGTCCCTTGATATAGTCCGGGGTCTGCGGCACCCGAGTGATCTCTCCCATGAGGATGATCTCTTGCACTTTGGTAATCTCGACCCCGTACTCTTCCTGAGCCAGCCGAAAGCTTACCAACTGCATGGTGCCGGTGGCTTCACTAAGATGACTCTCCTGAACGACAGGCTCTGCGGTTTGTGTGGACACCGTTACGCTCCTTTGTGCTTTGCGAACAGTTACAAATGGAATCTCAATTGCTTCAAGCTCGGCCCATCGCAGGCCAGGCAGAGTGGCGCCGGGGCGCCCATGCCCGCCCGCTGAAACACCCGATGGACCGGCTACTGCGTCAACTATAGGTTACGCTTAACCGCTGCTGCCGAGGACAAAATTTGGCTCTTCCATTTCTAGGTGCAGGCCGCATCATTGTAGTAGGCACACGCCGTGTACCGTCCCTAAAACAAGGGCTGTCTGCACTTAGAAGCGGAAGAGCCCGAAAATTTCTGTCGGCGCAGCTTGACATGTGGTGAAAACGACGTATCGTTCTATGGCGTTGCATGGAAGGCAATTCAGCGAAGTCACGTTCGCGGAGCAGTTGCACGGAAATCGATCTGTTCCCCGGTACCATGTTGCCCCCGTCCATAAACTGAGAGGGACCCTCATGAGCGCTCGAGTCCTCGTGGCCGACGATTCCAGCACAATGCGAAAAATCATTCTCCGCTCGCTTCAAGCTGTCGGAGTGACCGAAACGGTGGAAGCCTCCGACGGAGCCGAAGCGGTTAGCCTATTCCAGCCCGGCCAGTTCGATATGGTCCTGACCGACTGGAATATGCCGGCCAAGACGGGCCTGGAAGTGGTTCGAGAAATACGCGAGAAAGACGCGAAAGTGCCCATCATCATGGTCACCACCGAGGCAGAGAAAAGTCGGGTTATGCAGGCCGTTCAAGCCGGGGTATCCGATTACCTCGTCAAGCCGTTCACTGCCGACACACTACGTGCGAAGCTGGAAAAGCACGGTTGCTGAGCCGTAAGTCAATCGGCGGGCCGAATTTCGACAACCCGGCCTTCGCGCCGAAAAGCCAGTCCCGCGGCGCCGGCAACCTCGGCAAGCAATTCGTCGAGCGAAACGTCCTCCACCTGGACGCTGATCGGCTGATTCAGCGACAAACCCGCTCGCTGCAAGGCGGCGCCGTCGATCTTCAATTCCAGATCCAACTGCGACGCGATCCTCTCGAGCACGGCGCCCACGGGAATGTGCTGCACCGCGATGCGTTCAATCCGCGTAGGACCGGCCCCGGGGGCGGGCTTCCGGTCGGCACGCACGGAAGTACGAGCCGCCAAAATCCGCTCATGCACTTCCACCGTCCCCTTCACGAAAATACCGCCGCCCGATATGCGAATGTGGGCATCGGGTGCCAACTCCGCTAATTTTGCGGCTGTCGCGGCGGGCTGACCGCCGGCCGGGTAACGGCGCACGACGGAAACCTCCGAAGGCGTGGGGACAAGGCGAACCGTAGCACCATCGGGCGATACGGAGAAGGTCAGGTCGAACTGGATGGCAACCATCGTAAGGCGATCGAGTAGCGCGAGTGGCGGCAGATCGGCGCCCGCCCAAAGATCGTGCGGAACCCCCTCCAAACCCTCGAGTTCAAACTGCCCCTCTTGAGCCAGTGCAATGAGCAAATCGCGGGGCGTCGCCAAGTCGTCCCAGCGCCAGCCGCGCGACTGAACCAGCCGCATGGCTACGGCGCGCGGAAGCTCCTGTAGCTCTTCTCGCTTCATGGCGGCGAGTGTGCGCAGCCTGATAGTCGCCGACACCGGTCCGAAATAGAACACGGGCCCCAGTTGGGTCACCCCCATGTTTCCCGCCTCGGCGATGGTGCGAAGCGCCTGTTCAAGCGGCACTTGGCTCAACGTCACGCCGAGTTCCTGCCCCGGATCGATCCGCCGGTCGAGCAACACGGCAACTCCCTGCGACCTGCCGAAACGATAGAGCCCATCGCGCAAGGGGCTTCCTGCCAAAGTGACTCCAACCAACGTGGTCAAACGTTGCGCCAAGGCCGGTCCGGTAGCCCACGGAGTTGCGGCTGTTTGTCCCTTCGCAAGGCCGGTGTCCGGTCTCTGCAATTCCGCGAAAGCACGCCCGCTGCTGCCGAGGAGCATCGCGACGTAACTGCCGAAGGCGATCGTCAGGGCAAGAACCCAGTGAATCAATGCAGTCCTCGTGGGGGGGGAATGCAGGGCCTGGGCTGTTTTTGGCTCCCCACACATGGATACTTGGCTCCCAGTGCTTCATGGTGACCGATTTCGCGATACTCCTATTGTGACGCGCAACCCGCTGGACCGCCACCACAAACCACGGATCCGCGGAAGTTTTTCGCTTCAACACGTCCGGCGGCTTCAATTACAATAGAAGGAACCGTTTACGGGCGGTACGATCCCCGTGTCTTCGCGGCGGAAACGGCAGCCCTCGCAGATGCGCCCCATTTCCGCGAGAGTGGGACCCGTCCCTCCCCGGCCCGTGAACGGCTGCCGGTGGAAAGTACCCAAGACCTTTCTGGAGTCGCACTCGTGAGTACCGAAAATGCCCGCAAGCCGCTAATTGCCAGGCTCTATCACGACTATTTGGACAACCAAGACGCTGCCACCTTCGTCGGCAGCCTTCTGCGATATTACCATGCCGGGACACTGGAACGCCTCGTCGCTCACGAACAGGCTGAGGTTCGGCGGGCTGCCGTGTTTGCCCTGGGCCACACCGGCGAGTACGTCGCGAATCATTGTCTGGGCCGCGCGATGCTGGACGAAGACCGCACGGTGCGCGCGTTGGCCGAAGTTGCAATTCGCAAAGTTTGGTTCCGCGTCGGCACCGACGGCCAACGGCGCCGGCTATTCCTGATCGCACGACTCAACGCCGCCAGGCAGTACCGCGAAGCAATACGGCATGCTCGAGGGCTACTCGACGAGGCTCCGCACTTGGCCGAGCCGTGGAACCAACGCGCCGTGGCCCTGTTTCACCTAGAGAAATACGCCGAGGCCATTCGCGATTGCCATGAAGCCCTGGAAGTCAATCCCTATCATTTTCTTGCCGCAACGACCATGGGCCACGCCTACATGGAACTGGATAACTACGTTTCCGCTCTGGAATGTTTACGCCGCGCACTCCGGCTCAACCCCGACCTGGAGGGCGCGCGCATGCAAGTGGTGCGCTTGGCAAGAATGGTAGAGGAATAAGTGGGCCCTATCGCGGCGCACGCCAAACTTCGCCCATCCCTCCGGCCGCAAGTCCTGCGACCGGTTTGGGCCGCGCCACGAGCCGCATGGCGGCATCGGCGTAACGATTCGGGTGATTCTCGAACTGCTGCAGGGTCGCTTCGCTTGAGAACAGGTAGATCCGGCTTCCGAAAAACGCGCCGTATTCCCGCTGCCCTTCCGCATAACGCCCCTTGTCAACCGCCAGCACCACGTCCTGGCCTGAGAGGACCGGGGCGTAACCATCGGGCTGATGAAAGAAACGCGCCGCCTTGTCGGCATCGGCGAACAAATAGGTCCGTCCGCGGTGGATCACGCCGTGAGCCTTTTGCCCAAGGACCCAACGTCGCCGGTTGGCCAAAAGATCATCGCTGAGTGATACGACGCAGTAGCCATCCATCGCCAAAGGGGGGGGGTGTTGCACGCTTATGTTTTGCACAAATTGCTCTGGACTGGAAGGGGAACCGTTTGGTGCGCGGGCATTTTGAGAAGTCCTCGACAGTTGAGCCGCAACCAATTGCAGCCGGTTCGCTAGGTGCTCAGGGGCAATTCGGCCTTCAATTCGGTCGAGGAGCGTTCCCTCCGGTGCAAGCACAAGGATT
>SKZG01000235.1 GCA_007127495.1 Planctomycetales bacterium | reverse complement strand
GTCGTACCCCGGACGAAACCGTTCCACTGGAATAAACTCGCGGGGATCTTCCAGTTTGCGTACGTCTCCGACTTCTCCCCTACTTTTTCCGCTTCTTCTTCCCTTTCTTTTTGCCCTTCTTTTTATCGCTCTTGCAGGCGCCGGTGCATTTGTTGCCTTTGCAATGTCGGCAGGTCATGGCGGGTATCCTTGGAGGCAGGCTTGGGGGCTGTGGCCGGAGCACGGTGCCGGTCAGAGCGTGCCTTTCGTGCTGGGAACGTCTTCGATGCGAGGATCGGCACTGAAGGCCATGCGCAGCGAGCGGGCAACCGATTTGAAGATGCCTTCGGCTATATGGTGGCTGTTGCGCCCGTACCGCACGTCGATGTGCAGGTTGCACCGGGCGTTCTGGGCGAACGCCTGCCAGAAGTCGGCCACGAGTTCGCTGTCGAACTCGCCGATCTTCGCGCTGGGCATGTCGGCCAGGCACACAAAGTACGCCCGGCCGCCCAAGTCGACCGCGCTGGATGCCAGCGTCTCTTCCATGGGCAGGGTGAAGTGCCCGTAACGGCAGATGCCCCGCTTGTCGCCCAGGGCTTGCTCGACTGCCTGCCCGAGACAGATGCCGACGTCCTCGACCGTATGGTGCTGATCCACTTCGAGGTCGCCCGTGGCGCGTACGGTCAGGTCGCAGGCTGCGTGCCGGGCGAGGAGCGTGAGCATGTGATCGAAGAAGCCCACCCCGGTTTGTACGTCGGCACGGCCGGAGCCGTCCAGGTTCAGGGACAACGCGATTTCCGTTTCGGCCGTTTTGCGTTCGACGGCGGCGGTTCGTGGCATGGCATGGGTTCCCTTCGGGGCGGAAAGCATGGACGGGACAATTATCTATTATACGATACGGCTCAGCGCGTCAAGTACCCACTTGACTTTCCATTTCCTCCCATCTATCTTGGAGTATCCTTGCTCAATGCACCAAGATGGCGACTGATGAATTCAACAACTGGCACAACGCTTCAGCGTCCGAAAGTCTGCCGAGCCATGAAGCGAAACCCCAAAGACAACCTGCCTGTCGCAGGATGGGCTAGTTCTTCCGAGTTGGGTGCTCGCCCAAATGTGGACATTACCGTTGATACGGCGGGGAATGTTGTGCTCGATGCCAGCGGGATGTCGGTCACTCCCGGATGGCGGAACCTCGAATTTACGCGCATTCCACGGCGTCTGCGGCATATCGTGCCGGGGGCAGCGGGCGCGAACAGCACTTCCTGCTTCACCCTGGGAGGCGGACCTTTCCGGCGAGGAGGAGTTGCGCATGGGCTGGAGTTGATTCCAGACCCGGGCCAGGAGCCAACGCATGGAGTCATCGCGCCGGTTGGCGTTGTTCCGATGGCAGAATATCAGGCCGACCTTGCAAACACACGCGCCGCATGGCACATCGACGAGACGTGATAATGGTTGTCAACGCCCGAATAAGCAGTCCAACGTTCGAACGGGTGGCAAAGGGACTGGTCGCACTCCACCGGCTGATCAAGGATGGACGGGACGAGTCACCGGAGGCCGAGGCCTTTCGTGACGAACTGGACGTGCCGCTGAAGGCCCTGAACCCGACGGAGAGGTTGCGCGCCCAGTGGCTCTCCGAAGACCTCTATTCGGCCAGCGAGCCGCCTCCGGCAACGGAACCCAAGGCGCTGAATCCCCAGGCTCAGCGGCAACTCAACGAGGCCTTCGAGGCGAGGCAGAGCCGAGAGTGGGATCGAGCGCTGGCCCTGCTCAGGCGATGGAAAGAGTACATTGCGCCGGGCCTGCTGAGTTACCTTAGGGGTTCCATCTGGCTGGATTTGGGGCATCCGGACGTGGCTGCGGTATTCTACTGCCACGCCTCGGAGTGCGATCCAACGAATGCGAATTACCAAGCAATCTATATGCACGTCTTGGCGCAGTCGAGCCCGGATGCCGCCGGAAAGCTTGCGAACCAGGTATTGGCGGACGGCGAAAGGTACGCTCCCGTGGTGGTAGCCCGGGCAGCGGAGATCCGCTTTCAGCAAACACGGAATTCGTCCGACCCTGAGTCCGCGCGACTTCACAGAAAACTGATCCCGATCCTTGAGCGAAACCTCGCCCGCATCGAGACCGGCGCCGACGGCGCTGACGGGACGAGCGGCCTGCCGGGCTGTGCCATGACGATTGCCGTACTGGGCTTCTGCCAAGAATTGCTGGGAAACACACGCGCCGCGGTCGATTTCTACACACGCGGCCTTCAGATGAACCCGAATGACGACGGGTTGCTCGTGGCTCGCGGTGTCCTTCTCTACGGTACAGACCCTCGTTCGATCATCGACTTCGAGCAAGCGGTGGAACGTGGCACGTCCCTCATTTGGCCCTACCTGTTCCTGGCCCATCACCACCTCATCACCAGCCGGTATGAACAGTGCCGTGTCATGTGCGAGGCTGGGCTGAGAAAGCAGGGGTCGAACATGTCGAAGAGTCAACTGGAAGAATGGCGAGCTATCGCCCAGGCGGAGCTTGGCTTTCCGCCCGAACTGGTTCGGGTAGCCTTTGAAGCAGCCCTCCGCTTGGACCCTTCCAATGACTTGGCCAAGCGGAATCGGGCTGCATTTGAAGCCTTCCTTCAGGTGCCGCATACCGAATCCAGCGCGGCATGGGAACAACGAACGGTGGCTGCCATTCGACAGTTGGGAGCAGCGGAGCATCCCTACACCGTGGCGGCATGACGGGGCTTGCTCGCCCACACGCGTCAGCGTCAATTATACGATACGGCGCAGCGCGTCAAGGCATGCGGCAATCTGCTCATCGGTTCCCACGGTAATGCGCAGCCCGTCGCCCCACGCCGGATAATCCATGTATCGGACCAGGATGCGGCGGCGCCGCAACTCGTCGAACAGCGGCTTGACCGGATGCTGCGGGTGGGTATTCCACGTGAAGTTTGCCTGCGAGGGCACCGTGTCGAAACCGAGACGCCGCATGCCGTCGGCAAGGTGCTGCCGCGTGGCGAGGATTTTCGCGCGGGTTTCGGCAAGCCAAGCGCGGTCGCCGAGTGCCGAGGTGGCGGCGGCAATGGACAGCGTGTCGCAGTTGTACGAGTCTTTTACCTTGGCGAACTCGGTGATCAGGTGCGGCTGGGCCACCAAGTATCCGAACCGTAAACCCGCCAAGGCGTACGACTTGCTCAGGGTGCGCGAAACCATCACTCGCTCGCACTCGCCCACCAGGCTCAGGCAATCGGTTTCGGCGAAATCGACGTAAGCCTCGTCGACCAGCAAGGGACAAGGCAGGCGTTCGGCCAGCCGAAGAATCGCGTCCGGCGAAATCATCGTGCCGGAGGGACTGTTCGGGTTGGGAAGGAAGACCAGCTTCAAGTCGGGGCCGCCCGCACCAAACTCCGCCGGAAGCGACCAGTCGCGATGGAAGTGCAGCGCTTCGCTCCGGGCCCCCTGAATCGTCGCGAGCGTCGTGTACAGGATATAGCTGGGATAGGGCAATCGGAGCAACTCTCCCGGCCCGACGAGGGCGCGGGTTACGATCGTCAGAATATCGTCGCTTCCGTTGCCGCACAGAATCCAGTCGGGGTCGATTCCCAGCACCTCGGCCGCCTTGTGCCGAAACGCCCCAGCCGTCGGATCCGGATACCTGCTCAGACCGCGGGCAACGGCCTCCCGAACGGCCTCCTCCACCGCCGGCGAGCACCGGTAAGGGTTCTCGTTGGTATTGAGTTTGATGAAATCGGCCGTTTGCGGCTGCTCACCCGGGGCATAACCGGCCATGGCGGCGATCTCGGGGCGAAAATACGACATTGTTAGTTGTTAGTTGCTAGTTGCTAGGGATCGGTAAAGAAATAACTGTCGCTTTTGCTGCCCCCTCACCCTACCCTCTCCCGCCGCGGGAGAGGGGACATCGGACCGTCATTTCTTTGCCGATTCTAGGTGTTAGTTGCTGGGTGATGGTTACGACGGGTTGGGTGGGGCGCGCCGGGAACGGACGTCGACGCTTTCG
>SKZG01000128.1 GCA_007127495.1 Planctomycetales bacterium | reverse complement strand
GGGCGTGGAAACCGTCACGAATGATACCGCCGTCACGGGTGGCCAGCGGGCAGTCGTCGCGCAGCGCCGCCTCGAGCCGCGCTCGCAAGTCGTGGCAAAGGTCGATCGCCTCCTCCAACGCGTTCAGCAGGCCGCTCCGCCGTGCCGTCAGCTTGGCTTTGAGTCCCGGCAAGCTACTGAGAGTCCGCCCGATAAAGCTCAAATCGCGCGGGCTGGCTCGCCCGGTGGCAACCCGGGCAAGCAATCGCTCGAGGTCGTACACCTCTCGGAGTATCTCGCGCACATCGGCACAGAGCTGCGGCTCGGCAAGCAGCTCGGCCACCGCGTCGTGCCGACGGCGAATGGGCTCCAACTCGATCAGCGGATTCGCGACCCATTCGGCCATCAGCCGCGAACCCATTGCCGTAACAGTCCGGTCGAGGACCCATAGCAGAGAGTGTTCGCGGCGGCCTTCGCGGATGGTGCGGGTGATTTCCAGGCTGCGACGGCTCGACTCGTCGATTTCCAGTGTGCCGGCGGTTCGGTAGGGTACAAGGCGGTCTACGTGGTCCAGGCCGGTACGCTGTGTTTCGCCCAAATAATCGAGCACCGCACCGGCCGCGCGAATGGACTGCTGGTCGGGCGCGCCGTCGTGGAACCCGAACCCTTCGAGCGTGGCGGTGCCAAAGTGCTTCCCCAGAGCCTGCCGGGCTTCGGTCAGACCGAACGCCCACGAGGGGCGCTTGGTAACCATCATGGCGCCCGTGGCGCGCTGCGGCAGGGGCGGGGCGTCGTCGGACACCAGGCACTCGGCAGGCGCAATTCGGGCGAGCTGATCGGCCAGTTCGGCGGCTGGAACGCCCGCCGCAACGAACCGCCCCGTCGAAAGGTCGACCCATGCCAAACCCACCGGGTCGCCGGGGGCAATTGCGGCCAGATAGTTGCTCTCGCGCGGGTCCAGCAACGCTTCGTCGGTCACGGTGCCGGGCGAGACGACGCGCGTGACCTCGCGCTTGACCAGGCCCTTGGCCGTGCGCGAATCCTCAACCTGTTCGCAAACGGCGGCGCGATAGCCGGCGGCGATGAGCTTCCCCACGTAGCCTTCAAGCTGATGGTGGGGGAAGCCGGCCATGGGGGTGGCGTTCGGGCCTTTATCGCGGCTGGTCAGTGCAAGGCCGAGCAGCGCGGCAGCCGTCTTGGCGTCGTCATGGAACAGTTCGTAGAAGTCGCCCATACGGAACAGCAGGAGCGCGTCCGGACACGCCCGCTTCGCCTCCTCGTACTGCTTCATCATGGGAGTGGTAGCCATCGCTTACAACGTCCTCCATGCGTCGGTCGTTTCGGGGACCAGCGCCCGATGCTTGATTCCCTGCCGAGGCTCCGCCATCCAATCGGCCACGGCGTCGCGCCACGTGGCGTAGTGGGCGGTGTCTTTGTGAGCGGCGGCGGCGGCCTCATCGCGATAGGCTTCGTACAGGACAAAGCGGGCCGGGTCGTCAAGCTGTTGCAGCACGTCGAAACGCAAGGCACCCGGTTCCAGGATCGTATTTCGATGGTTCTCGGCCGTGGCCTGGATGAACTCCTCGACGTGCTCGGGCTTTACATGAACATGGACGCAAGCAACGATCATCGCGACACCTCCTCTTCTTTGGATTTAACGGACATCCGCCGTTAGCTTCTTCGGTGGGGGCATTCGGCCTCCACCTCCAACACGATTTGACGCAAGCGGGCTGAAAATCGCCTTGATTGCCGCTTGCGAAGCTCTATCAAGGTGTTTGAGCCCTCCCCACACTGACACCAACGGAGTCGGCCGGGTCGTATCGGCATCTTTCCTATGAAGACATTCTGCCGGATGTCCGCCTGCTCGGCAAGCCCCTTGACGTTGACCCCGCCAAGTATAGCGGTTTTTCGCCCCATGGCCTCGGGAAAGCGGGGGCAACCGTCGAAGAAAAGCCAGTCAACGTGCAGCCCGCGAAAAGTTTCCCTGCGCTATAAAAAACGGCCGCCGGCCGCTCGAAGAGCGACCGGCGGCCTTGGAATCAAACCTCTCGCCGACTGCGACCGGATGCGTCGCTGCGAGACGAGCGGGGATCCGGCGTGCGACAGGCACAAGCCACTTGATGATCCCGGCTCACGCTAAAGGGTTGGCACCTCCGTCGGAATACCAGGCGAGAGGCCTGATTCGTATCACGCTGTGTTCGTTCAATCAAAAATATCGGCACTTTCGAACGGCCGCTTGCACTCGAATCGCGAGAATGTGATTCTGGTCGCACCGCCGTTCCCCAGAGGCTGCCCCGCTCCGCCGACAGGTTTTCGGCCGGGCCGCGAACGGTGACACCGCCGCGAACCGTTACTTCGTCGCAACGGAGCCTCTTCTGCTATTATACCGTGCGAACCCGCGGAAGGCCAATCGGAGAAACGGCCCTTGGCGATGCGAAACTTGGGAGAGGCGTTATGCCGCTTTGCGGCAACCGGAATGACCGCACTCGTTTTCCCCTCCTGTAGTTATCGTTTCCCTCGCGGATACTTGTCTCGCAGGTCTTTCAATTCGGCCCACCGGCCGCTGCGGATGGCTTCGGCCTTGGCGCGGTCGGCCCCGGCTTTGGCAGGTTCGTTCAGCACCGTGCGGTACAACAGGGCGCGCTGGTCGTACGCGTAGGCGCTGGTCGGGTCCAACTCGATCGCTTTGGAAAAATCCGCGACGGCCCTGTTCGGCAGGTTCAACTCGTTGTAGCACATCGCCCGATTCAAGTATGCCTTGACGTTCCTCGGGTCGATTTCGATGGCTTGTGTGAACGCTCTGACGGCATCCTTCTTCCTTCCAGCGGCGAGCAGTTGCTCACCCGTTCGGATGTGCTCGTCGGGCGATTGCCGAGAACAGCCTACGATCGTGCCCATCGCTGCCGCGATCAGCACCAGCTTGATGACGGGTCGGGCAAGATAACAGGTGTCATACATTGGGTATTGCCTTCATCCAAAAACGCCAACGCACGGTGAGCCGGCGGGTTATGACCATACGTCCAGACAGCATACGCGGTATCCGTTCGCGGGGCAATGCCCCTCATGTGAGGCTAAGAGAACGCTCCCGCGCCATCGAACCGTAAACGATGAGCCGTAAACGATTACAGCGCGCTCGGATAGTCTACCTGTTCGGGGCCGGATTGGGTAGAGGGCGACTTTTTGGGGGCGACTATTTGGGGGCTCTTCGCTTTTTCCTCGATTTCGCGATAATGGCCGCAACCGACCATTGCTCCCAGACACCCAACGCAGCCTGCCGTGGAAACGCCCAATTTGCCTGATGACGACTCCGCTGAAATAGGGGTCCTTCCACTCAGTGAAGACGCTCCGCACGGGGTGCGGGAGCATCCCGGACGCGCGGGGTTGCTTTCGCGAAGTTACTTGGGGTTGCTGGTCACGCAGCTTTTGGGTGCGATGAACGACAATCTCTTCCGATGGATTTGCGTGTGGATTGGCAAAGATTTGGTGCCTGCGGCCTATGAAGACGTGGCGGTTTCCGCCGGCCTGGCCCTGCTGGTGCTTCCGTTCATCCTGCTGGCTGCGCCGGCCGGCTACCTAGCTGACCGTTTCAACAAGCGCGACGTCATCGTCGGCTGTAAGGTGGCTGAGGTGGTGCTGATGCTCATTGGTGTTGCCGCGATTGTATCGGGTAGCGTGTGGGCGATGTTCACGGTCTTGTTCTTCATGGGGTCGCAAAGCGCGCTGTTCGGCCCGGCCAAGTACGGCTCGATTCCCGAAATCGTCCGGCCTACCCGAATCTCGGCCGCCAACGGCTTGGTGGCCATGACCACCATCGTGGCGATGTGGGCGGTACGATTCTGGCGGGCTATCTGCACGACTGGACCCAACCGTTTGGGCAAGGGCGATGGTGGCTTTCGCTGACGCTGCTGGTGGGCGTGGCGGGCACGGGCCTGCTAACCAGCTTGCTTATCGGCCCGCTGCCCATTGCCAACCCGCAGCGGCGCTTTCCGCTCAACCCGGCCGGCCAGG